>NZ_CP126264.1:0-142903 GCF_003234335.2 Curtobacterium sp. MCLR17_054
GGGGTCAGGAAGGGTGCTCATTCGGACGCTCCAGTGCTCGGGGCCTTGTAGAGGTAGGTGGCGGTGACCTTCGTCGCGACGACGAAGGCGCCGTCGGCGTTCACGACTGCAGGCAGGACCGGTGTCCCGCTCGTCGTGCCGGTGCCAGTGAGTGCTCCGGGGAACGGCTCGCCGCGCAGGGTGCTCTTGCTGGTCAGGGCGGCCGCGACGGGTGCCGACTGCGCGGTGCCGTACACGGCGGTGTCGCTGACGACGTCGGGTGTGAAGTCGTCCGTGGCCGAAACGTGCACGCGGTCGCCCTGCAGTTGCACGACGACGTCGCCGACGGCGACCGTGCGGCCGCTGACGGTGTGCAGCACGTCGGCCGAGGACGGCACAGCGGACGGGTCGACGGGAGCTGCGCCGACGACTCGGTTGCGCTGCAGATCGATGACGGCGACGCGGTCGCTCCCGCCAGAACGGTCCGCCTTCCAGACTGCGAGCAGGTGCGTGTCATCGATCCCGTACACCTGCGACGCCGCGCCCTTCGCACGCGGCGGCCGCGGGAGCTCCTTCTTCGTCCGGGTGTTGTCCCGATCGATGCGCCACCACGCGTCACCGTCGGAGGCGATCACTGCGGTGTTCGTCGCGAGGACGGGCGTCGCGCCCACGGGCACGTCGACCTGGTGCAGCTTCCCCTTCGCGGTGATGGTCGCTGCGGTCTGGTCGCCGAGGTCGATCAGCGGTGTCGATCCGTCGAATGTGACGTCAGATCCGGTCGGCAGCGCGACCTCTTGTGCTTTCGCGGCGACGCCGACGGGACCCTTGAGGATCCAGACGCTGATGGCCGTGCTGCTCGAGGTAGCGAGCACTGTGCTGCCGTCGATTGTCGTGGGGTGGAGGTCCGCTGACCCCGAGGGGGCGCCCTTGCCGCGCCAGACGGTGCGACCGGTGCGAGTGTTGATGCCGAGGAGGTTCTTCCCGTCGGCGGCGGTCACGACGACCTCGTGCGGCCCGGTGGCCACGGCCGTGCTCCGGTCATCGACGAGCCGCGCCCACGCCGCCGACTGTGCGAATCCCTCGGGGACCGGCACCGGGATGTTCGCCCCCTGCCGTGGCGCAGACCAGGGGGTGGCCACGGGGCCCGGCTGGTGGGTCAACTTGAAGGTCAGCGCTCCCGCGAGAGCGATCGCCACGACGGCTCCGCCGGCGATGGCAGCCGTGAGCGTCTTCCGGGTCAGCAGGTGACGCTTCTCGGGGGCTTCCACCTCCTCATCAACCGGGTAGGCGCGTCCCTCAGCCGTGACGATGAGTCGGTGCTCCTCGCCGACGTCCGAGCCCTCTTCCGGGGTGTCGATCGCGCGCACGCGGACCGCCGGCAGCCCATCGTCCGCGGCGAGCTTCGCGACTGCTTCGACACCGGCTGCGTGCCAGTTCTCGCCCGGCTCCACGCCAACGGCGCGGCCGTTGACCACGATGCGGTTCTCCTCGTCACGGTGGAGCGTGATGACGGGGAACGGGGGCACTGTGGTCGGGTCGAACGTGTCGGGTTCGATGCTCTGGTCGCTCATGCGTTCTTCACTCCCTGGAACTCCCAGTGCCATGCCTCGTGCGGGCCGACCCCGCCGGGCTCTGCCCATGCCGGGTGGACCCATCCGTAGGTGCCGGCGTGCTTCTTCAGCCAGGCGTAGGTGTCGTCGTCGTAGGCGATCGTGTTGTGGGACTGCGTCCCGAAGTCGACCGCGAGCGCCCACCCGTGGTTGGACGTTCCCGGGGTTGCTGCGTTGCCGCCGTACTGCTGTTTGGCCTCCTCCTGCCGCGCGAAGCTGCGGTAGGCATCGTTCAGGGGCAGCTCGTAGCCGAACTCCTCCTTGAACGCGGCGCTCATCTTGATCAGGGCCTGCGCGGCGTCCGGGCGCAGGTACATCGACCCGATCCAGGACTGGTCCTTCGTCCACGGGATGATCTGCAGCTGGCTCTGCGGGATCTTGCCGTTGTCGTACCCGCCCCACTTGCCCGGCTTGGTGCCGTTCGCGGGGGCGTAGTTGCCTGCTGCGTCCTTGACGCACGCGGCGGTGCTGGTGGCCACCTTCACGCCGGCGAGGGCGTTGACGACCTTCGTCGCGGCCGCAACGTACTTCGTGTAGTAGTCGGGATCGGAGTTGATCTGCACCTTGTTCGCGGCGCGGGAGGGCGTCATCTGCTCCCATCCGGAGATGGTCTGCAGCTTCTTGAAGAAGTTGGTCGCGCTGATCTTCGGGTTCATGCGGTCCTCGTAGGACCCCCATGCCCCGTTGGCGCGCTGCTGGAACAGCCCACGGCTGTCCGGACCGACCGCATCGCCGCGGTCCAGCACCCGGAGCCCCGACTCGCCCATCGCCGTCATGACGCCGACCAGCTGCGCCTTGCTGTCGAGGTGCAGTGCCGTCGCGGCGTTCATGATCGCGGCCGCGTTCGTCAGCTGTTCCTTGCCGTAGCCCTCGATTGGCTTCTCTGGGATCGACCCCTTCGCAACCGTCTGGGCGACGGTGCTGCTCGAGACGGTGCAGTCATCGCCGCCACCGAGGAGCGTCACGACCCCAACAGGCAGTAGGAGCACCATGGCCAGGCCCACGGCAACGATGCCGCCGGCGCCGCCGCCGCCCTGCTCGCTCACCGGGACACCACCATCCACTGGTCCCGATCGAAGGACTGCTCTTCCCCGTCAACCCCAAGTCGCAGGACCTCAGGGGTCGACCCGAGGTACACGCCAACACGCGTGTCGTACTCCCAGCCATCAGCCGTGTGCCGCCAACGCAGCAGCGTCACCGGACGCCCGCGGTTCAGGTGCGGTGCTGCCACACCGCGAGGGTCGTGGCGACGCTGACGGTCTGCTGTCATTGCCCCGGTCATCGCGACGCCTCGCTCTCGGATTCGCTGGTCGACGTCCATCCCTGCCGACGCAGCTCCCGAACGATCTGGCGGACCCGCGTCGGGCTCAGTCCGGCGTAGAACGCCGTGTCATCGCCGCCGTGGATCACGGCGGCCTCGGCGATCGCCTCGTCCCGAATCGCACGTGCCCGGCGGTAAGCACGAGTCGCGTCCGTGACCTGCTGGAGCTGAGGTCCGGTCAAGCGCTCGCGCATCATCCCTGCCCCGCGAAGCACGAGGACGGGCAGCTGGAGCAGCAAACTGCTTTCGCCGCCAGGAACCTGTGTGCTCAGCCATCGCGATCCCCTCTCGGCGTGTGATGCCCCGTCTCGGCCGCTCAGCCCCTCTTCCGGGGGTAGAACTTCCGTCCCAGGATGCCCTATTTAGAGCCGAGCGTGTTGCGTCATGCTCTTTTTGAGGCTTCAAGAGTTCCCTTAGTACGCCAATAGGGTCATCGCGTGGGTAGACAGGGCAGCGGCGAACCGAACGAGTTCTCGAGGGCGTTCGTTGACGCGGTCGATGACCTGCGGATCCAGCGCGGGATCACGACGCCAGCTCTGATCGCCCAGGCTGGGTTCAGCCGCGGCTACTACTACAAGCGCACCCGCGGCGAGACCTCGTTCAACACGAACGACGTGCAGACGATCGCCGAAGCGCTCGGCGTCTCTGTGGGCGAGCTCCTGGCGCCGGCCATCACCGAGATGGAGCGGCTGCACGCTCCCCGGGATGAACGCCTGGAGCCAGCACTTCTCGGCTACCGGCTGCGGAAGCTTGTCGCCCTCCATGTCGCTCGAACCCCTGCTCCCCCGGTCGACCGTGCGGTGCGCGCTGCGTTGGCGAAGCGCGGACGGCTTCTAGCTGGTGCCGACTGGGAACGGCTCCTCGCCGGCGAGCCCACGGACGTGACGAGTGACGACCTTCGTGCGATCGCGGACTTCTTCGACGTGCCCCCGGAGTACCTGCTGCGCATCGCACTCCCCGGTGTCGTCGATCTCGTCGACGCGCGGCTGGAAGTGGAGATCGCCCTGGCAGAGACTGGTGTTGGGATCGCCGCGCGCTCGGTCAACGCAGCATCCGCGGCCGAGCTCCTGGCGATTGCCGAAGCGATCCGCGCCGCGGCGCCGACCGAGCGGGGAGGTACCGAATGAAGAAGATCCGAACGCAACGACTCACCACTCAGCTTGCTGAGGACGCCATCGCCCTGCTATCCCTGCCCGCCGGCCCGCTCACCTTTGAGACGCTGCGAACGGCCGTGGCCACCTGGCTCGGTAAGCCGCTCATCATCGACCCGCTGAACTCACTCCCTCCGCGTGACCACCCCGCGAGCGTGACGGGCTTGTACCTCGACACGGCAGACGCCGGACGGGTGTACTTCCACCCTGACGACCCCCGCCTCTACCAGCTGTTCGTGATCCTCCACGAGTTCATGCACATTGCCGCAGGGCACGGAGGGTGCCACGTGCCCGTCGAGGTCATGGAACGGGGCTATGCCGGCGTGACCGCAGAGATCACCGCGGCACGGGCCCGCGTGCCTGTGCGGACCTCCCTCGAGGATGCTGGCGCTGTCGACGTCGAAGAGCTCGTAGCCGAGCGTGGAGCGATGCTCCTGCTCGAGCGCCTTCAGAAGTCCACGCTGTCTGCAAGCGAGGAAGCCTTCGCGTGATCCCAGCTGCGTTCTGGGCTGCCGTTGGACTCCTGCTCCTTCGAGTCAATGCGATGGGTAACGCAGCGCGACGTCCGGCGTTTCTTGCCGCAGCGCTTGCCGTCGTCGGCATCGCCACGGTGGGCGTCGTCTGGCCCGTCGAACCCCTCGATGCGCTCCTAGGCGACGTCAATGCCATCGATCTGATCCAGGTACTCGCAGCCACTGCAGCCTTCTGGTTCCTGCGGGACGCCACACGCGCTCACGCTGGCTCGGCGGCTCGGTCACGCCTGCCCATCCTGATCGCCGTGCTCGTTGCGGAGACGGTCACCTTCATGGCGATTCCCGATCACAACGGGGAACCGACGACCTACATCCACGAACACCTGCAGTACCCGGCCACGTGGGTGCACATCGTCATCTACATGGTCGCGATGGGCTGGTTCGCCGCCGATTCCATCGGCGTGCTCCTGCCCCAGCCTCGCGGAGTGAACATCCTGTTCATCATCGGCTTTGCGCTCGTGGTACTCGCGATCATCGCCGAACTCGTCGACGTCACCAGAGTGTTCATCGACGGACAGCAGACCCCGTTCTCACGGGCGATGCTCGTCGCGTTCAACAGCCTCTTCTACCCCGGCATCGTCGCCATCGGTGTCGCACACGGATGGCGGACCCTGCGCCGGCTCGTCACTGTCCTTCGGTGGCGCCTGATCTCGCTCCGCCTGTTCGTCATGTCTGCCCGAGACCAGAGCGCAGGTAGGCCCACGCTGCGCCTCCAGGGCAGCGCAGAGGTGGTTGCCGCGCAGCGGTACATCGAGCTCCGCGACAAGATCGTCGCCGGCCGCCTCGAGGTCACAGAACAAGAGCAGCGCTACTTACAGCGAGTAGACGAACGGCTCGCGAAGGGAGTCACCGCATGGGCGCTATCGGTGTAGCAGCAGGGGCAGCCACCCTGACGGTCATGGCCGCGGCGACCGCTGCGGGCGTGGTGGTCGCGAAGAAGGCGATCCACCCACGCCCGAAGCGAACCGTCACCGTCGTCGCCGTCGACGATGCCAGCATCACCGTTCAATCAGACGAGCAGACACGGTGTCCTGGTGAGTACCGCGTGTACTTCAACGACGGCCAGCACAGCCTCCTCGTCGGCGACGTGCTCGACGACGACGGCCGTCACGTCCGCCGGACCATCCTGGGCGAACCCACGGCTGTTCCGGCAGCAGAGGACAAGCTTGTCTGGAGTGGGTACCTCCTAGACACTCCAGCGGCGGTGTCGTCCTCCTTCGAAGAGGTTGCGATCACCGCTGACGGCGACACCCGCAAGGCCTGGTACTTCCCCGTCGACGGCGCCACGACCTGGGCCATCCATGTGCACGGGATCCACTCGGGCCGGCAAGCCATCCTGCGGGCCGTACCCGACACTCTCTCGGCCGGAATGAGCTCCCTCGTCATCGGATACCGCGGCGACGTCGAAGACGGCCGCGGCCTGCCGGCGACGTTCGGCACAGACGAGTGGCACGACCTGGACGCGGCGATGCGTCACGCTGTCGACCATGGAGCCGAGCGCCTGGTGCTCGTCGGATGGTCGATGGGTGCGACGATCGCTCTTCACGCGGCCGCGCGCTCCACCCTTCGCAACCGGATCGACGCCATGATCCTGGTCTGTCCAGCCCTCGACTGGTTCGCCGCCCTGCGTGCCGGCGCGTTGAAGGCAGGCTTCCCGGGGGTCCTTGGCTCTTTGGGGGCTCTCACGCTCACGATCCCCGGTCTCGCGCGCTTCGCTGGCCTCCGGAAGGCCATCCCCATGCGCTGGATGCGTCCGACCCCACCCGCTGGGCTACCGATCCTCCTCATGCACAGCTCTGGCGACCGCGATGTTCCCCTCGAGGTCTCCAGGCGCTTCGCGGCTACACCAGGTGCGTCAGCCACCCTCGTGGAGATCGCGCCCTGCCCGCACGGCATGGAACTCAACCGTGAGCCGGAGCCGTTCCACGGCTCGATCGCACGCTTCCTTTCGCAGAACTCGGCTCTATCCACGGCATCCAAGGTGCCCGGATAAGGTACGTTTGTGCCGGGCGGGGCCGCCGACAGGGGACGTCGTCGCGTGTACGCCCGGCCTTTCAAGTCACGCACCTAGGGAGAGGGCAGTCGATGAGCGGTATCCGACACACCGACGCAGCCTCCCGAAATAGACCGCGTGTTAACACCAGACTCGTTCCCATGACCGGATCGAACGCAGGTGTGAAGCGCAATCGCCTTCCCCGCGGTGTTGACGCCGCGCGGATCCGAGACGTCGCGCTGCACCCGGACACGGGGCAGGACTACCACGACGCTGCCCGCGCATCGGGGAACCTGAGCATCTCGCTCTACCTCGAGCGCCTGCACGCTCAGCTCATCGCCGAGCGCGGCGCCCTGCCGATCCTCGACGATCCCCGGGAGGCCGCCCACACAGCCGCCTAAACGACAGAACCCCCGCACGAGGCGGGGGTCCGGGGCCAAGCCCCAAGTCATGTGTCTCACAACCTGCTTGTCGCCAAACAGTTCAGGTTCTGAGGTTCCGAGAGAAGAAGCCCGGTTGGAGCCGGGAGCCTTCGTCGTACCGCCACCCCGAGAGGAGGAGGTGTCGCCATCGTAACGCACGTTGCTGCGCCCGGTATAGATCAATCTGCCCGCGTGTCCTCTTCGGATACCGCCTGGGCGTTGACGCGCTCGATCGCGCCTCGTCGGTATGTGAACCGCATGATCGCGGAGGCCGACGGGACGATCCGGTCGAACAGTTACCCGTCGAAGTTCCCGACTGCAGGGCAGACTCCCCCGTCGACGCCGTGGACGATCGACCTGACCGACCTTGACGGTCGGTTCTGGTTCGCCGCGTTCGACCTCGACGCGAAGACACCGGAGGACTTCGACCAGGCGGCCGAGGACCTTGGGGTGCTGGTGCGGATCCTCCGCGACGCGCAGGTGCGGCACGTGGTGTGCCGCTCGAGCCCCACAGGTGGGTTCCACGTCTGGGTGCCCCTTGCCGGCGTCGACAAGGCCACGATGGTGCAGCTCGCTGGCGCCGCACGCGCTGTCCTGCCGTCCCTTGACCACGGGCTGCTCTGCAACGACCGCACCGGCGCCGTGCGCCCGCCCCTGACCCCGCACGCACGCGGTGGCGCGTCCGAGGTGATGGCTGGCGCTGACGACGTCGACGTGCTCCGCATCCCGACCGTCACTGCCGGCGATCTCCTCCGGGTCACGGCCGCGTTCCGTGAGCTCCGCCCGACCGTGGATCCCGCGGACTCCTCCCCCACCGGTCCTGTCGACGCCCGTCACCGGGTGCACCGGTCGCTGCCGGCGTGGGGTGAGGCGCACATGGGAACCGTTGCTGGCGGCCGTGACCCGTCACGCACCGGCTACCTGTGCCTGCTCGCGGCCGCGGTGTCCGGGTGGACCCTCGCTGACGTCGAGCACGCCGCGAAGACCGCACCGGGCATGGAGCACTACCGGACCCGGAACCGTCCTGCAGGCGGCCGCGAGCCCCGTACCGCAGCCGAGGCTGCCGCGCGCCTCGAGCGGCAGTGGGCGAAGGCGCAGGAGCGGGCGGTGCTGTACCGGTACGCGCCCGAGGAACGCGAGCAGCGCGATCTCACCCAGCTGAACGGGATCGTCGACGTCGTTGAGGCCATGCTGCAGGCGTTCACTGCCTCCCCCGGCCGCTGGACCCGCACCGAGGCGGACTTGCACGACAGCACGGTCCTGACCTACCTCGCCTGGGTGTCTCTGCGCTCCGGCTCTCGCGACGTCGGCGCCGCGCTTCGGTCCGTGGCGATCGCTACCGGGATCCCCTCGAGCACCGTCGACCGCTCACTCCGCCGCCTCCACGCGGCCGGATGGATCACCCGCCGACGCCAGGCCGATGGCCCGAACGCCGCCGTCTGGCGGCTCACGGAACGGTTTTCCACACCCTCCGTACATGTCGGGCCACTTCACGATGTGACCGCCCGCCCCCCGGCCGAGCTCTTCGACGTGAGAGTCACCCTCCTCGACGCGCTGGAAGACCGACTTGACTCCGGACGGCACGACGTCTTCACCCGCGCAGGACTGGGACCCACGGCTCGCCGTGTCTACGAGAGCCTGACCACTGACGAGCAGGCACCGGAAGTCGTCGCTAACCGCGCAGGGCTCCCCCGCGGCCGCGCACGAGCAGCACTGGCACGCATGTGCCGCTGGACACTCGCGATCGCCACACCCACCGGCTGGCGCCGACGACTACAGGACTTCCGCACACACGTCGCCAAGCAGCTCGGCGTCGACGGGATCCTCCGGCGACGGGAACAGCAGTACCTCGACGAGCGGGACCTCTGGGCCTGGTGGCAGAACCACCTCATCCGCAAGGCCGGCAGACGCGGCCGTGACCGCACCCCCACCACCCAGATCGTCATGTTCCGAGCCGTCGACGACCACGGCGGCCCCGAGGCGTACCCGGCCTACCCATGCGCGAGCGACGGCCTAGCCGACCACCAAGAAGCCATGCGGTTCGTGCGACGCGGTTTGCTCCAGGAGCTACGAGACATGGAGCTGGCAGCTTGAACGTGTTAACTCCAAGTTTGAAACTATCAACTAATAGTTGCGACTCTCTAGGTCGGCCCCTAGGCTCTACTTGGCAGCTAACAACTGGGAGTTGCTAGTTGACAGTTTTGACCTGTCAAGTACGCTCTACTTAGGAGTTGCGAACTCCGAACTACGAACTTGCGGTGGCAAGTTGGAGGATCAGATGCGCATCGTTACTGTGCTCAACCAAAAGGGCGGCGTCGGCAAGAGCACTGTCGTCATGAACCTGGCGGCCATTGCCGCGAAGCACTCCCGTGTCTTGGTTGTCGACCTTGACCCGTCTCAGCGCACTCTCACTGATTGGGCTGAGACCGCCGATGAACAGGGGATCGCGCTGCCGTTCGACTTCACCGACGAGAACGATCCTGCAGTGCTTCGTCAGCTTCGTGCCGCCACCCACCGGCTGGCGCCGACGACTACAGGACTTCCGCACACACGTCGCCAAGCAGCTCGGCGTCGACGGGATCCTCCGGCGACGGGAACAGCAGTACCTCGACGAGCGGGACCTCTGGGCCTGGTGGCAGAACCACCTCATCCGCAAGGCCGGCAGACGCGGCCGTGACCGCACCCCCACCACCCAGATCGTCATGTTCCGAGCCGTCGACGACCACGGCGGCCCCGAGGCGTACCCGGCCTACCCATGCGCGAGCGACGGCCTAGCCGACCACCAAGAAGCCATGCGGTTCGTGCGACGCGGTTTGCTCCAGGAGCTACGAGACATGGAGCTGGCAGCTTGAACGTGTTAACTCCAAGTTTGAAACTATCAACTAATAGTTGCGACTCTCTAGGTCGGCCCCTAGGCTCTACTTGGCAGCTAACAACTGGGAGTTGCTAGTTGACAGTTTTGACCTGTCAAGTACGCTCTACTTAGGAGTTGCGAACTCCGAACTACGAACTTGCGGTGGCAAGTTGGAGGATCAGATGCGCATCGTTACTGTGCTCAACCAAAAGGGCGGCGTCGGCAAGAGCACTGTCGTCATGAACCTGGCGGCCATTGCCGCGAAGCACTCCCGTGTCTTGGTTGTCGACCTTGACCCGTCTCAGCGCACTCTCACTGATTGGGCTGAGACCGCCGATGAACAGGGGATCGCGCTGCCGTTCGACTTCACCGACGAGAACGATCCTGCAGTGCTTCGTCAGCTTCGTGCCGCCGCCAGCTGGGACACGATCTTCGTAGACACCCCTGGCAACCTTGAACCCTCCGCCGCGGAGCGCATTGGCTTGGTGTTGGACTCGACCGACTTCGCAGTCCTTCCACTGGAGCCTCAGCCGGCGAGCATCCGCCCGCTGCTCCGGACGATCAAATCTCTCGTGGAGCCACGTGGCATCCCGTACCGCGCTGTTATCAGCCGCGTGGGTCGCAACGAAGCTTCCTACGCGCGCAAGGATGACACTCTTACGGCCCTCGACGGCGCCGGGATCCCGCATCTGAACACCTGGATCCGCGAGTACATCGCGCACTCGGATGCGCAGGGGACCGGTGAGGTCGTCACCAATTACGCGTCGACCCGCAACACGAGCCTCGCGGTGGACGACTTCATGTCAGCAGCGCTCGAGCTGACGACGATCTGGGCTAACGAAGGGAAGTAGTCATGGCGCGTGCAAACCTCGCCGGCATCATTGGCAAGCAGGTCGAGACCGTCCTAGTGCCGACTAACAAAGCGGAGCCCGAGAAGCCTCAGCCATCTGCGGCTGTCGCGAACGACGTCGGAGCAGATGTGCCGAAGTGGCTAACGTTTGAGCCGAAACCGACGCGACAGCGTCGCGACCAGCTCGACTGGATCGAAGCCAAGCGCAAGGAGCTCAACGTCCTTCGCGGCCGGGCGGGCGAGCGGTTGACAGACAACACCCTCATCCGAGTTGCCGTCGACCTGCTCATCGCGAACGGTGAGCGTTTGAGTGGCACGACTGAGGCAGAGCTACGCGAATCTTTGGGCATCCGCGACTCTGATCTGTCTGGCTGAGTTGCAACTTTCAAGTTGCTAACTGATCGTGATGTTTCGTTAGGCGGGGTTGCTCGGCCGGGGTGCGTCTAAGGCTGCCTGCGCGGGGACCGCCGGCGCGATGACCTCCGTCGTGAGCTCCGCGGTGGCGGAGAGGATTGCCCGGTTGTACTCCTCGATGTCGGCGCCGGTAGCGACCGGGGTATGAACGATCAGAGCAATCGCGCCCAACGCTGTCGCGAGCCGTTTCACGCCCGACAGCACGCCCTTTTCCGTTGGGGGCGGCACCATTGACCATGGGTAGAGCGCCAGCTGACCCCGGAAGCGCTTGGCTTCTCGTATCAGGGCGTCTACGCCACCGATCTTGAAGAGGTCGACGTCGTGGATCGCGGAGTACGCGTACCCGAGCAAGGTCTCTCGCACTGCTGCCGGGAGATCCGTGGCGTCGTTGATCGAGTCGATCAATGCCTGCGCACTGTCTCGGACTTCTGCTAACTGGTCGTCGGACGGGATCCCAACTCCAGGTAGGCGCTGCAGCAGGCGGCTGCAGCTCTTCAGCGACTGCACGTGTCCAGAGTTGAAATGGCGCGTCATCTGCCCCATGCCACTTGTCGATTCGGCCACGACTGACAGTGCGTACCGAGCCGCGGTGAGAGCGGGGGTGTAGTCCTCGAGGTTCTCTTCGGCATGCTCGGTCGATCGAAGCAGATCCACGACTGCGTTCGGCAGCACGAAGAGCGGAGCTATGCCGCTGATGATCTCGCCGCGGCCTGCACCGTCTGGAAGATCAAGATAACGTCGCCACCCCTCGAGGATCGAGTCGTTCGGGTTCTCCTGTTCGCAGTGCGCCAGGAATCGGTAGAGCCTGCCTGCCGGGTCACTGAGGAACTTATCCACGGGTTGACGTTATCTCAGCCTCGATGGCTTCCGCTCGAGGAAGTGCGAGGTCAGATGATGCTTCCACTGGGTGTCTGTCGAGCGCTCGGTAGACCGTCGCGCGGCCAATGCCGAACAACTCGACGAGCTCGGCGATCGAGTGGTCACCAGCGCGGTGTAGCGCGACGAGATGACGTTCTTGCGCGGGGGAGAGCTTCGGCTTTCGACCCTTGAGCTTGCCACGGACTCTCGCGGTGGCCATCCCTTCTCGGGTGCGTGCACGGATCAGGTCGGATTCGAACTCAGCGACCATGCCGAGCACGTTGAACAACAGCCTGCCGACGGGGTCGGTGGGGTCGTACACCGACCCGCCCAGGTTCAGGCGGACGCCACGACGGGTCAGCTCCTCGGCGATGTCGGTAGCATCCCTCAGCGATCGCGCGAGCCGGTCAAGCTTAGTGACGACGAGTGTGTCTCCTGGGCGGCAGGCCGCCAGTGCTGATTTCAGCCCCGGGCGATCGCGCCTCGTTCCCGTCATGCCCTTGTCGGTGAACACGCGTTCCGCCGGTACGCCGAGCCCCACCAGGGCGTCGGTTTGCGCGGTGAGGTCCTGGCCGTCGGTCGAGACGCGGGCGTAGCCGAGTGTCCATCCGGGTTCCATGCTTGGAGTCTCGCATAGGGCGCCGTCACCGGAACCTATTCCGGACTACCTATCTGAGACGTGTCGCCACCAGGTGTTCCGCGGGTTCGGAATCGAGCTCGATCCGTCTCGGTAGCCAATCGGCGGTTTCGAGGGGTCGTTGCAACGGGTGGTTGTTTCGGGTCCGAGAGTAGCTGCTCGAATGCTTCTGCTGGGGTGCGATAGACCAGCGTTTTGCGGGGTCGTCCGTTGAGTTCCGCGGCGACTTCGCGGAGCCGTTCCGGTGTGTGGACGGTGAGGTCGGTGGACTTGGGGAAGTACTGCCGGAGCAGACCGTTGGTGTTCTCGTTCGAGCCCCGCTGCCAGGGCTTGTGCGGGTCGCAGAAGTAGATCGCCAAGTCCGTGGCGAGAGTGATGTCTTTGTGCCGGGCAAGCTCGGTGCCCTGATCCCACGTCAACGACCGACGCAGATGCTCGGGCAGGGTTTGAATGGTGGGGATCATCGCGTCGCGGACCGCGTCGGCACTGTGCCCATCAGGCAGGTGGAGCAGCATCACGTATCGGGTCGTGCGTTCGACGAGGGTGCCGATCGCGCTCCTGGCGTTGATCCCGACGATCAAGTCCCCTTCCCAGTGGCCGGAAACGGCACGGTCGTCGGCCTCGGCGGGGCGTTCACTGATCAGGATCATGTCGCGGATCTTCGACCACGACGCCCGCCGCGGCTCGCCCCGATGGCGGCGGATAGCACGGCCGGTGCGGAGGTGTTTATGGAGGTCAGCGCGCAGGTGACCGCGGCCCTGGACGAACAGGGACTGGTAGATCGTCTCGTGCGACACGTGCATCTCCGGCCGGTTCGGGAAGGACCGTGCCAGGTCATCACGGATCTGCTCCGGGTACCAGTTCCGCACCAACCGCAACTCGACCTGCAGGGCAAGCTCGACCCGGTCAAGCTTCCGGGGCTTCGGGCGCCGCGCTCGGACTCGACACTGCTTCTCCGCCGAGTACGGCCGGTAGTTCCCGCCAGCTGCAGCGTTCCTGCTGAGCTCGCGACTGATCGTCGATGGTGCCCGGCCGAGGGCTTTCGCGATCGCGCGCACGCCGGCACCGTTGATGCGCATATCCGCGATCTGCAGCCGCTCCTCCTGACTCAGGTACCTGTCCGAGCGAGGCTTGTGGGCGAACGGGTTCCGCCCGCCGGCTGCTTTGACCCATCGGTATCCCTGACGTCGATCCACGCCGACAGCATCACAGGCCGCCGTGCGCCCGAGACCTTGTCTCAATAGCTCCCAAAACCGCGCCTCCCGCGCACGGTGTTCAAGCCTCGATCCCATCTGCAACGCTCCGATTCACGGTGGTGTTGCAACGACCAGCTGAACCCAAGATCGGCTATCGAGACGAGGGGGCAACCGCGGGTGAGCGATCCGTTGTTGTCGGAGCGATAGAGGAAGATCGCTACATGGGCGAAACGCTCCGGGCGAAACTGCACCGTTCGATCGGGGGAGCGGTATGCCGTTTCCGGGCTCGTCACCGGCTCGTCCTCGTGGAGCATCACTGGCACGAGCTCGACGGCCCTTCCCGCCTCGTGGCTTCTGCGGGCATCGAGCTGAACTTGACGCCCATGGCGCACCATTCTGCCCGCCGGCCCTTCTGCACGACTTGCTGGCAGCTCCCCGGAGACTGAACACGCGGCTCGTACCCTCGCGAAGACCTGCCCGCAAGTCAAGCAGCGGCAGGCGGCGTCAAATGTTGTTCGTACCGCGCACTGCTGGCAGAGCCCAGCAGTAACCAGTGTTAGATCGCGGGCGACTGTCGCGACGTGGACGCCGGTGTCGAGGCGACCACATCCGTCGCACCGGTTCTCAGCGTCGTACGGCTTGATCGCCTCGAGGTGGCCGAACTGACAGCCGTCGCAGACGATAGATAGCACCGGGTCCCACCCGAGCAGGTGGGATCGCATCGGGGCGAGCTGCGTGTGAGGGCAGCTGCCGCTACTCACCGCGATCGCGTGGTCAGCGAACGCCCGGTAGCCGATGGAACGAGAGAACCGACCGGCCTTCTCCCGGAACTTCATCTCCTGGTCCACGCTCTTCTGGATGCGTGCGCGTTCGGACTGTTCGGTGGCGTGTTTGCCGGACCAGTAGCGGAGAGTGTGGACGTCGCTGTAGAAGTACGCCTGGTCCGGTTCTGTGAGCAGCCGTGCGCCCCTGCCCAGGCGTGGATTCCAGAGGTCTGCGAGGGGAGTGGCCGGCAGATGCAGTTGTCCAACAGGCTGTTGGACAACTGCCCTGGGGGCACATCACCGTCCTCCTCGACCGGCTCGACGACCACGAGCTCCGTGACTGGTACGCAGGCCAGGCGGCCGCCCACGGGTGGTCGCGGAACGTCCTCGAGCACCAGATCCGGTCCGAGGCGCACACCCGGCTCCAGGCGGCGCCGACGAACTTCGCCGAGGTCCTCCCGCCGGGGGACTCGGATCTGGCGCAGCAGATGACGAAGGACCCGTACGTGTTGGACTTCCTCGCTCTCGACGGTGATGCGAAGGAACGCCACCTCGAGCAGGCACTGGTCGACCGGATCATCGACACCCTCCGCGAGCTCGGGGAGGGTTTTGCGTTCGTCGGCCGGCAGGTGCACTTCGACGTCGACGGGGACGACTTCTACGTCGACCTGCTGTTCTTCCACGTCGAGCAGCTCAGGTACGTCGTGATCGAGCTCAAGACCGGGAAGTTCAGGCCGGAGTACCTCGGACAGCTCGGCTTCTACGTCGCACTCGTCGACGACAAGCTCCGCCGACCCCAGCACGCGGACACGGTCGGCCTGCTGCTGGTCGCCGACAAGAACGACGCGGTCGTCCGGTACTCCCTTGCGGGACAGCAGACCCCGATCGGTGTCGCCAGCTACGACCTCCTCCCGCCCGCGGTCCGCGCGGCTCTGCCGTCGGAAGCCGACCTCGCAGCCGCACTGGCGACGGAGACCAACACCCTCGAGTCCTGACCAGGGGGTGCGTGCCACCAGCCGCCCCCGACGTGTCTCACTGAGGGAACCCCGGATTCACTTGATCGACGCAACACCTTCCTTCGAGGTGTTCCCCGTGTATCTCCCCGTGTCGTCTCCGCAAGCTGTCCGGTTCCTCGCCCTGATCCGGGAAGGACGAGGTCTCAAGCCCTCCACCCGCATCGCCGGTATCAGCAAGGAGACCGGATACCGGTTCCTGCGCGAGCGGTATCTGCAGCTGCGCCGCTCCGGTTCCGACCCCGCAGCAGCGTTGACCATCGTCGGTGTAACGAGCAGTCGCGTGGCCTCCTGGGAAGTGGCCCGCGCCGGCCCGGCCGGCTGCTGGGGCGTCGGGACAAGCTCTGACAGCTTCACCGGCGAGTAGCTCGAAGGCGGTGGCCCACACCCCAGGGGTGCGGGTCAGGCTGCTGCGCGGCGGTGTGCTGGTTGCTGGCGGGGAGCTGTGTGGTGCGGTAGTCGCGTCGGCGGACCACGGTGATGTAGGGGGCGAATGCGGCTCGCAGCTTGGCGTGGTGCTGTTTCGTGAGGTCGATTTCGTAGTCAACGCCGTCGAACGTGAACTCGACGGTGGTGGCGTCGGGTTCGCCGGTGAGGTCATCGACCAGTCGCATCAGGAAAGCCATCACCAGAAACCGTAGTCGGGAAGTATTTCCATTTGCGGTGGCTGTGCTGGCTGTGCTGGGTGTGCGGTGACAGTGGCGCGTTACGGACAGTCGTCGCGCGCCGACTTCGCCGGCATGGCAGTCGCTGTGGGCGTCGGCTGTCCGCGGGTAGTTCAGGGGTGGGTGAGGTGGGCGCGTTCGTGGGTTTCGCAGAGCCGGCCGGGGAGTTCCTCGCCGGTGTCGAGGTCGATCAGTGCCCACCCTTCGGGAACGGCTGTTGCCGTGCAGCCGGCGGCGTCGCAGGCGGTGAGGTCAGCGGGCTGCACCCACCGGGGATCCACAGTCCACACCTTTGGACTGTCCGTGCCCGCGGCGTCAGGGTTCGTATCGAACATGGCGGTGGTCGTGTCGGTGTTACCGAACGCTTCGAAGTCTTCAGCGACGGGGAGATTCCACTGTGAGGGCCGGTCCCGGTTCCGGCTCCGGTTGCGTCTTCCAGGATTCCGACGACCACGCATTCACATATGCTGCCAGCTCCGGACCGGTCCCCGGCGGCTGCCGTACCGCATCTTGACGGCGTCTGCACGAACCTCACAGCCGTGCGCCCCGTTCGGACTGTCGTCGCCGTCGTCGCCGGTCAGGGGCGGAGGTGTTCGTAGGGGTCGGGCGTAGCCGTGGCTGCCGTACTGGCTGGTGTGGTCGGGGCACCAGCCGTCATCGTGGGGTGATGTCCATCCCCAGGACCGTGCCCACGCCCGCGCCGTCTCCCACGACACCGCATGGTCATCCACTGCGACCGCGACGCGGTCGCAGCCGGTCGCGTCACACGTGACGATCACCGCGGAGTGAGAGCTCACCGGATCATTCTCCCGTGGCCGGGGTGGCCGGGGTGCCCGGTAGCGTCGGTGTGTGGGTTCGGCGTGGTGGGTGAACCAGGGGAAGTCGTGGCCGGTCGAGTCGACGTTGGGCGTGTTGTGGGCGCCGCTGCGGTGCCGCCGTGGTCAGCGAGTTCCGCACTTCGCACGGCTGACGGAGCTGCAGCCGGGTGGCACCGTGTTCCATTACACGGCGGGGTGCGTTGTCGCAGTCAGCGAAGTACTCGCCGCCGCAGAGCAGCATCACTGTCCGTACGATCCGGATGATCGGATCGGTCACCTGGTGCGGGTTCGTGTTCGCGAGCTCGACCGCTATGTGCCACTCCGCGAGATCCCCGAACCGGTCCGGGCTGGTTCTGTCAGTCTCGTTCAGGACCAAGGTGACGGTCTGATTCAGGACCACTTGGCTGCTGGGCGGTGTGGTGTGTCGGCTTGATTCAGGACCACCCGGACGGTTGCTTTGCGCGCTCACCGTGAGCGCGGGAAGCGTGGTGGTCGGATGGGAAGTCGCATGCAGCTGTTCGCTCAGATCCGGAGGGACGCTCGGGTCGAGGGGCTGGGTATCCGGGCGTTGGCACGGAAGTATCGAGTTGGTCGGGACACGGTCCGGCAGGCGTTGGCGTCGCCGGAGCCGCCGGCGCGGAAGACGCCGGTCCGTCGGGCGCCGAAGCTCGAGCGGTGGAGCCGATCATCGACGGCATGTTGCGACAAGATCTGGATGCGCCGCGGAAGCAGGTGCAGACCGCGACGTGGATCTGGAACCGGCTCCTCGACGAGCACGGCGCTGACGTGTCCTACGGCGTCGTCCGGGACTACGGCCGCGGGGAAACGTCGGGTGGACGGCTTCGTTCCGCAGGCGCATCTGCCGGCTGCGGAGGGCGAGGTCGATTTCGGTGAGGTCTGGGTGGTCATCGCCGGTGTGAGGACCAAGTGCTACATGTTCGCGTTCCGGCTCTCGCACTCCGGGAAAGCGGGTCTTGGTGATCAGGTCGCAGCGGTCCTTCGCCGCGTCGTTGTCAGTGCGTCCGGCGGTGGACGCGTGTAGCAGCTCGCACGGCCAGACGACGGACAGATGGTTCACGGGGGAGGGGGATCGTTGGGCTTGCCGTGTGGTGCGGCGGGACCGGCCCGGAAGGGCGGGGTTACTTCGTGACGGTGGTGGTGTTCTTCTCGCCGGCGATGATGTGGGGTGTGGTGCCGGTGTAGGTGACGGTGTTCCCGGTGCCCTCGAACGCGAGTTTCTTGACGTGTCCGAGGGGGATGTGTGTGTTGTTGACGGTGACCCACACGGTGGCGCAGTCGCCCAGGGCGGCCTTGCCGTTCTTGACGTCGGCGGTGGTGATGATGGCTTTCCCGTCGACGCACTTCCCGGTGGTCTCCGGCGCCGTGTTCGCAGCATCCGCCGTGCCGGTGGCGACGTTGGTCGACGCTGAGGACGACGCGGACGGGGTGGGCTTCGCCGCATCGTGGTGGCTGGTTGCGGAGCAGCCGGTGAGAGCGGCGAGGACCATGGCGGCGCCGAGGAGCGTGGTGGTGAGTTTGGTGGGCATGACGGGGTTCCTTTCGGAAGAAGAGACTGGTGGGGGGATGCCACTGTGGGGTCGGACCCGGGGTGTGATCCCGGCCCGACCCCACAGCAATGTGTTACTAGGCCCTGCTTGTTCCCGTTTGTGTTACTTCGACGGGGTGGTGGTGAAGGTGATCGTGCCCGTCACCTCGTCCGCTCCCGGCGCCCGGTACACGGTCTCGAGGGTGTAGTTCGTGTTCGTGTTCAGGTTGTGGCCGGTGAACGCCCAGTTCCCGAGCGCGTCCACCTTCCCGGTGCCGATGGTGCGGCCGCCGTTCATGCCGCGGATGATGACATCCGCACCGGTGGTGCCCTTCCCGGCGAAGTCGACATCCCCGTTCGGAGTGACCACGGTCGCACCTTCGGCCGGGGTATCGATGGTGAAGTCCTGCTCCACACCCTCGGACGGCGTCGTGGTGAAACTGATCGTGCCGTTCACCGGAGCCTGGTCAGGGACGGTGTACACGGTCTCGAGGGTGTAGTGGGTGTTCGGGTTCAGGTTGTGGCCGACCGCGGACCACGACCCGGCACCGGTTTCACCGGTGCCGGAGAATTCCACGTCCCCGGTCGGCGCGACCACGACGCCGCCCTCGGACGGCTTCTCAATGACCAACGGTGCGACTTCATCCTGCGCGTCGGGGTTGATGGTGCGGGTCTGGGTCGGGACGTTACCGCCCTTGGATTCCTGCCGGATCTCCAACGTCATCCGCTTCCCACCCGGGAGGGAGTCCGTGTCGAACGACCATCCACCGTTCGCGCGGACGTATCCGGTGCCGAGGACGCCGCTCTTGCCCTGATCGCGGACCGTGATTCGCGCATCCGGGTCCCCGGTCCCGCTCATCGCCAGCGGCCCGGTCGTGTTGTGGGTGGCACCCTCAACGGGCAGGTCCACGATGAGGGGCTTGCCGTAGTCCAGGCCCACTTCCACATCCCCGAACCGTTCACCGGCAACCACCTGCGACGTATGCACCTTGTACAGGCCCGCCGTGTTCGGCGCCGGCACCTGCACCGTGTACGCCCCCGACTCCGGTACCGGACCCGTCGACGCGACCACCGTGTCACCGGAACGGACCTCGACGCTCGCGCCGACGCTCGTCAACGAGCTCGTCGAAGCAGCCGACGAGAAACAGCTTGCCCGCACCATCGCCCGCTACGACCGCGTCAACCTGCTCATGATCGACGAACTACGCCGCGATTGTCGGCCGGCTCACGTCCACGGCACGATCATGAAGACCGGCACCGACTCCTACAGACTCGGCCACACCCGCAACCACCAACCACCAACCACCAACCACCAACCACCAACCACCAACCAGCCTGACCCAGGTGGTCCTGAATCAAGACGACACCTGGTCCTCAACCAAGTTGACGGAGACAGGTTCGGCCGCTCCCGCGGTGGCCCGTCCACCAAGGTCCAGGACCTCGCGATCTACTTCTGCAACCCCTCACAGAACGTGGCAGCGCGGCTCGAACGAGAACACCAACGGCCTGCTCCGGCAGTACTTCCCGAAGTCCACCAGCCTCAGCATCCACACGCTGGAACGGCTCCTCGAAGTCGCTGCTGAACTCAACGGACGCCCCCGCAAATTGCAGCACTGCGAGAGCCTGACTGCGAGCCATCAAGCCCGGGGTGCACCTGCCACCCTCACGCGCAGCATACGACGGTAGCAGGCGCCCCCTCCCAACTACCAACGCAGCTGTCGCACATGCATACGAAGCATCCATAATGTGTTCACTGAGCATGCGACATGTTACAGTGGAGTCTTGTTTCGATCACGAACGGGCCTGTGAGGTGGCATGTGAGCACGGTGGAGGCAGAGAGTCGAGTACTCGGCGGAAGAGATGCGGGGCAGATTTCGCACAACGTGGACCAGGCCTCGGCGTTGCCGGCCGGTTTTGGTCTGCTTGCAAAGCGGGCGGCCGGTACTGACGAGACGCCTCGAGGTGCGGTCATGACGAAGCGGATCCTCGACCTGGTGCTCGCCAGTGTCGCGTTGGTGGTGTTGCTGCCAGTGTTCGCGGTAATCGCCGTGGTTGTCCGTCTGCAGGACGGTAGTCCAGTGTTGTTCCGTCAGCAGCGTGTTGGGAAGAACTGCGCGGGGTTCACAATGCTGAAGTTCCGCACGATGCGTCCCGATGCGGAGGAACGCCTTGCAGAGCTGATGCACCGGAATGAGGGGTTCGGTCCACTGTTCAAGATCCGCGACGACCCCCGCATCACCCGGGTCGGCGGGTTTCTGCGGAAGACGTCGCTAGATGAGCTGCCACAGCTGTGGAATGTCCTCGTTGGGGATATGTCGCTCGTGGGGCCGCGGCCGGCGCTGCCACGTGAAGTGGCGCAGTGGGAACCGGCCGCGTTTGGCCGCCTCACAGTGCGGCCGGGCATCACGGGGCCGTGGCAGGTCAACGGCCGATCAGATCTCCCCTGGGATGAAGGCCTGCGCCATGACCTCGAGTACGCCGCGAACTGGTCCGTCGGCACCGACATGATCCTGCTCGCCAAGACGGTCCCGCGGGTGCTGTTTCCCCGGGGCGCGTACTGACCCGCACCATCCTGGAACCGATCAGCAGCCGCCATGGTCCGCCGTGGTGTTCACCCGAAGGAAACCCGATGGAACTCACCGACTACATCCGCCTCGTCCGGCGGAACTGGGTCGTCATCGTCGCGTTGACGATGGTGGGCCTGGTCGCCGGCGTCGGCACGAGCGAGTTCACGACGAAGCGGTACACGGCGGAGACGTCGCTGTACATCAGTGTGCAGTCCGCAGACTCCGACGCGACTGTTGTCGCGCTGCAGGGCGGCAACGCTGCGCAGCAGAAAGTGAAGTCCTACATCGGCGTCGTCACGAGCGACCGCGTTCTCGAGCCGGTGCGCGACACTCTCGGGCTCAGGGTTTCGCTTGGAACGCTCGCGGGTCAAGTCAGCGCGTCGACGCCGAGCAACTCGGTGATCCTCAACGTCGCGGTGACGAACACCGACCCGGCAAAGGCAGCGGCGATCGCAAACGCGATCGGCAAAGAGTTCAGCACCGTTATCTCCGACCAGATCGAAAAACCCATCGCCGGAGGCCCCAGCCTGGTCCGCGTCGAGACGATCAAACCGGCATCCGTTCCTGGATACCCGACCTCGCCGCGGAAGACCACTAACGCCGTGGTCGGGCTGATGGGGGGGGGGCTCGCAGGCCTGCTCGCAGCGTTCCTGCGCACTACCCTCGATGTGAGGATCCGCGGCACCCGTGACCTCGAGGACATCACGACCATCCCCATCCTCGGCGGCATCTCCAACGACCCACACGTCATACGCCGTCCCCTCATCGTCCGCGAGGAACCCCGCAGCCCTCGCGCCGAGGCATTCCGGGCGCTGCGCACCAACCTCCGCTTCGTCGGCCTCGCCGATGGTCGCCGTACCTTCGTAACCACCTCTGCGATGCCTGCTGAGGGCAAGTCGACCACAACCGCGAACCTCGCGATCACTCTCGCCGAGGGGGGGCACAGTGTCGCCCTTATCGACGCGGACCTCCGCCGCCCACGCATGGCTGAACTGATGGGTATCGAGGGCGCCGCGGGGCTCAGTGATCTCCTCATCGGCAGCGCGGAACTCGACGACGTCCTGCAGCCCTGGGGCCGCGGTCGGCTCACCGTCTTGCCCGCTGGCAGTATTCCGCCAAACCCCAGCGAACTGCTCGGTTCCGCTGGGATGAAAGCCGTCATCGATGAGCTGTCCGCCCGCTTCGACTATGTCCTCATCGACACCCCGCCCGTCCTGCCCGTCACTGATGCCGCAGTGCTCGGCGCCCTTACCAGTGGCGTCGTCCTCGTCGTTGCCGCGAACAAGTCCAGCCGCCTGCACGTCAAAGCGGCGCTCACGAATCTCGACCGTGTTGGCGCAACCGTGCTCGGGTCCATCGTGACGATGCTCCCTGCCAAGGGTGCCAACGCCTACGGGTACAGCACCTACTCCACGTACTACGGGAACGGCACTACAGCCGACCAGTCAGCCTCTGAACCCCAGGAGCTCCCGATCGCTCTCGACCACGGCGGTGAGATCGCCGCCCCCCGCAGCCAAGGTAAACGCGTCAGCCACCGCGAGGCCGCCTGATGCTCGATGGCGTCCGAGTGCACTACTACCGCGTCCACAACCCCGGCTACCCACGCAACCGCCGCATCCGGGAGTACCTAACTAAGCACGGCGCGAGCGTCACTATCGCCGAGCCGAGCCAACACCGCGCCCGCCTGGCACGCCTCCTGGGCGATATCGCCCGCCTGGTCCGCGATGCCCGGCGCGCCGACGTCATCATCCTCAGCGAAATGCGTCTTCAGCACGCCGGATACGTTGGCGTCATCGGCAAACTCATCGGACGCCCCGTGGTCGTGGATGGGTTCATCGGCCTGCACGAGACAGAGATCGGCGACTGGGAAACCAGCTCTACCCGATCCATACGAGCACGTATACTGCGGCTGCTGGATCGCATCGCTATCCGCGCCGCCGACATCTACCTGGTTGACACCGAGGTGCGCGCCAACCGAATCCGCGCGTTCGTCCCGAAGCGGACTGTCCACTCGCTTCCCGTTGGCGCCCCCGCCTGGGCACGCCCCACGGATACCGTGCGTGTGGATGGACGCCTTCACGTCCTCTACTACGGCAACTACATCCCCCTGCATGGCCTCGATTTCGTCCTCGAAGCGCTTGCCGCCGTGGTAGCCGACCGGGACATACGCGCCACATTCATCGGTGACGGCCCGCGCCGACCGCTGATCCAAGCCCGGGCCATCGAGCTCGGACTCCAAACGCGAATTACATTCCGGGAGCCTGTGCCAGAGCCCGCGCTGCGACATGAAATCGCCGCCGCCGACATCGTCCTCGGAATCTTCGGCCCCTCGGAGAAAGCACGCTCCGTGATCGCGAACAAAGTTTGGCAAGGCCTCGCCTGCGGCCGTATGACCCTCACACAGCGCAGCGCAGCCGTTGCAGAGATCGCCCCCGCCGCCGGATCACTGCTGGTACAAACCGAACCCGGAAACGCTGAGAGCCTCGCCGAGGCGCTGCGCCGCGCTCCGTTGGCTCACGGTCCAGCTTCCGACATCGCGGAGGCGCTTGAGGCTGTCGTTCGTGCCGGGTACGACGCGTTCGCCCGAGACCTTGCCGCGGTGGTGTCCCGGTGACGCTGCGCGCCGGGCAGGTCCGCAAACTCGCTCTGTTCGTCCTCATCCCACTGATCGCCGCTGCCGCCCCGCTTATTGCCATCCCAACAATTGCTGCCCGGTACGGTGCGGATGGGTGGGCCTGCGTGGCGATCGCGCTCGGCGTGGGCAACGCGGGTCTCATTGTCGCCGAGGTCGGCTGGGGTGTCGTCGGTCCCCAACGGATCGCCCGAGCTGACGCGGATCGCCGTACGATCTGGGAAGCAGCAAACGCGTCACGGATCCTCTCCGTCGCTGCCACCGCCCCGGTCGCCGCCCTGGTCGCCGCACTCGCCACCCCAAGCCACCGTGGGACCGCCGCGCTGCTCGCTGCCGCACTGGTGCTCGGTGCGCTCAGTGCCACATGGTTCTTCATCGGATCCGGGCGGCCGGGACTGGTACTCCTCTCTGACACCGTGCCACGGACGTCGCTTACCCTCGGTGCCGCAACCGGTATCGGCCTCGGCGGTCCGCTCTGGCTTTACGCCGCAGGTATCGCAGCAGGGGCCTTGGTGATGCTCATCATCACCGCCACGGTCGGAAAACTGCCGCTGTGGCCCTCACGCGCAGCGTTCCGCGCTGTCCCGGCCACTATCCGCGCGCACGCGTTCCTATCATTCGGCCGCATGATCAGCACGTTCTACACTTCACTCCCAGCAACATTCCTCGGGTTCGTGGCACCATCAGCCGTCGCCGCATTCACGGCATCCGACCGTCCCATGCGGATGGGATTCACCCTGCTTGGATCCGTCACCGCCCGCCTGCAGAGCTGGATGGGCGCCGCAGCGGAGGATGAACGCAACCGACGAGGCCGCTACGCGGTCATGATCAACGGATGCCTTGGCATCCTCGCCGGCACGGCCTTCGTCGTAGGCATGCCCCTCGTCGCCCCGCTCCTCTTCGGTGATGCGGTGCACGTTCCCACCTCCCTCACCGTGCTCACCGGCGTCACTGTGTTCATTATGTGCATCTCCTCCGCCCTCGGACTGTGCCTCGTCGCGATTGACCGGGCATCGGATATCTCCTTTTCGATCATCACTGCAGCCCTGACCGGCGTTCCCACGATCCTTACACTCGGCACCCTCGCAGGAGCCGAGGGCGCCGCCGTCGGCGTGCTCCTCGCCGAGATCGTCGGCGCCCTCACGCAAATCGCGTTCTTGGCGCGTGGCAGCCGAAAGCGCACCTTGCCACGCGCCATACGTGCATTTCCATATGTAGAACAAATGCAACAAAATGTAGACCCAGAAGGGGCGTGAGATGCTTGTTGCGGGTGCGGTGATCGCTGCGATCGTGATGCACTTCGTCGTACGGGCTGCAGTGTCGGACGATCGATATCGTGGGGTCGCGGTGGGTGTCATCGCGATGGTGAACATGGTTCTGTGGGGTGTCACGGCGCCGACAGCCGTGCAGGATGCCACCATGTACGGCTCCATCCTCTTCGCGCTGCTCGCTGTGGCGACCAAGACAGACCGGGAACCTCGACGGTCAGCGGTGCTCGCGTTGACGGTGCTGCTGTTCGGTACTGGCGCAGTCACCACCGAGATCGAGGGGGTCGCTGGCTCGCAGACGCTGCTCGAGACGGGCCTGCTGTGTGTCCTGCTTGTCCTACTCGCCCGAACATTCACCCGAGCAGACCTGCACGCGTTTCTTGATACGCTCCTCGCGATCGCGCTTCTGCAGGGCGCGCTTGGCATCCTGGAGTTCGCGATCCACCGGCCAGTGCTCTGGGGCTACGGCAGCGATGACCGCGTGCTGTTCAACGACAACCCGTTCATCCCAGGAACGGCACGGGTTCAGGGGACGACTGGGCACTGGATCCCCTACGGTGCGATCCTCAGCATCGGTGTCCTTGTGCTCACCGTCGGCTGGCGACGGTACCATCCTGCGGTTCGTATTCTTGCCATCGTACTTGTGCCGGTCTGCCTGGTGCTCGCCGGCACCCGGACCTCCCCCGTGGCCCTCGGCGCTGGACTGCTCTACTGCACCGCCACGTCACGGTCGGGATCACGCGCGAGCCGTAACACCCTGCTCGCGCTCTCGCTCATCATCCTCGGCGTGCTAATCGGGCCGGCAGTTGTCGGCATCATCCAAGACGTCATCGGAACTGGTTCGTTTGAAAACCGGTTCGGCAACATGATGAAGATTCCCGACCTGCTCACCCGACCGCTCGCTGAGTCGCTCTTTGGAAACGGGTATTGGGGGCTCGACGAACTCTTTTTCAACGACGTCCTACTTAACAACGGGTTCAACATCATCGACAATCAGTTTGTCACTATACTCGCGACTCAGGGGATAGTCGGCGCCATCCTCTTCGTGCTGCTGCTCGTGATCGGATGGCACAACGCTGACTCGCTGACCCGCTCGATCCTTGTCCTTGTCTTCGTCCTCGTGTTCTCCTACGACTGGATGCGGACACCGGTTATCCTCGTCGCTCTGTTCCCCGTCCTCGCCACCGGCCGCATATCTCCGTTCCAAGCCCGGACGCCAGCCCCTGCCGTGGCCGCGCGCTCGCTGCCGCTCCCGATCGGCGTCGTGCAATGATTGCGTTGACTACTCGGGCGGTGATCCAGCTGCGGTCCAGCGTTTGGGCGGTGCCGCTGCTACTCACCGCTACCGCCGTCGGGATCACCCTCGTCAGCAGTGCGCTCGGGACCATTGCCCACCTGTCGATCACAATCGCGGCCGTGACCGTGCTGCTGGTCATCCCCGCTATTGGTCGATCCCGTCGCGGGCAGGACCTCTCCCCGTTCCTCCTTGTCCCGACGCTGTTCTCAGCGTTTCAGAACGTGTACCTCATCAAGGTCGCCGGCGTGCTCGCACCGTTCGATCTCCAAGTGACGATCATCCTCAACGTGATCGATGCGGCCATCCTGCTCGTCGGGCTGCTCCTGACCCCAGGGAAGCTGACGGCGGCATTCCCTGACGCACTGACCCGACTGTTCGGCATCGTGGCGGCTACCATCTGGACAGTCATCACGGCGTACGCACTTTTCGCCGTCATCGCGCTTAACGTAGACATCCCCGCAGTTGCGGCGTCGTACCGGAACCTCATCACACCGCTGCTGTTCCTGCTCCTCGGAATCGTCGCGGCTGGCTCAACAGACCCCCGCACCTTCGCGCGCGGCGTCACCGTCCTCTCGGTGGCGCTGGTCGCGTTCGCTCTGGTCGAGACCGTGGCACCGCACTTTTGGCACACCCTCGGGATTTCCGCGCTCTGGCATGCCAAAAGACTTCACACTTTCCCGGGACTCGATGTCCCAACGAACTTCGTTTCCTCCGAACGCGTCGGCGGTGAGCGACTCGTCCGGCGAGGTTCCGCGTTCGCTGACCCAGTGCACTTCGGCACGTTCCTCTTCGCCGCATTCGTGATGGCGTGGTGGCTCCGGAAGTGGGCCGTCGTGATCCTCTGCGCCATCGGCGGGATCCTCGCGATCAGCAAGGGCATGCTCATCAGCCTCTTGGTATTCGCCGCGATCTGGCCGCTGGTGCACGGCGGGCGATTGCTGCGGGTCGTGGTTATCGCCGCAGTGACCGCCGCGGGTGCGGTGTTCGTCATCTACTCGGCGCTGCACTCGACCGGCAGCGTGACGGCACACGTGAACGGTCTCGTCTCTGCGTTCCGGGATCTTCCCGATCACCCGTTGGGTCTCGGCGTAGGACGCGCCGGAGTTCTCGCGGAAGTGTTCGGTGCCGTGCGCACCGAATCGGGCCAGGAGTCGGGGCTCGGCGTCATCGCCGCTCAACTCGGAATCCCGGGCATCATCCTGTTCGTCGCGCTGTTCGGGTTGTTGACCTGGACAACATGGCGCTTCAAAGACCCTCGAGCTCGCGTCACCGGTATAGCCGTGACGCTCGCGTTCGCCGCAAACGCGGCGTTCAACGAAGTAGCACTCAGTCCGAATTCCGCAGCACCGTACTGCATCCTGCTCGGTCTACTAATTACTCGGGATGGGCTCACTCGTCGGAGATAGCCCCATGTGCCCCCGCCTGCACCCTCAGCACGCCGGTCACGCGGGTGCATATCGCCCTCCGCACACTACCTGTTTAGAATATGGACGTGAATGTAACGAATAAATATGCTAGCTGTCGCGAGGGGGCTCTAACGAATTGCCAGTAGTAGCCGGAGACCCCGCACCACCCGTCAGCCTCGCATTGCGATCATCGGTACGCGTGGGTACCCGTCCTACTACGGCGGGTTCGAGACCGCGGTACGGCACATCGCCCTGCACCTCGCGGACGAGGCTGGGACGTGACCGTATATGGCCGACCGGGGCAACAGCACCCGGACAATCCGGCAATCGATGGCCACATTATTCGGAGACCACCACGCTCCTGCAAACAGGTTCCGTCCTGGTCGCACCCTCCAAGCCAGACGGACGCTGGAAGGAGCAGATTGGCTTGCCGATCAAGGAAGCCCTCGCCGCCGGCCTGACCGTGATCACCACCGATCAGACCGGCCTTGCACCATGGCTGACCGAACACGGCCACACCGTTCTCCCGCTCGCACAGGACACGTTCCGTGATCACCTCGCCACCGCGATCGCCGACGCCCTCCGCGCACCCCTAGGGCGTGTCTTGTAATCGGTTGCTCGTGATTCCTGGATGCTGTTGGGGTGCCTCGCTTCCAGTTGCTCTCGGATGCTCAGTGGGTGTTGATCGCTGATTTGTTGCCCGGTCGGACGGGTCGCGCGGGGCGGCCGTTCGCGGACGCCAGGAGCATGGTCGAGGGCATCATCTACCGGTACCGGACCGGGATCGCGTGGCGGGACCTGCCGCGGACGTTCGGGCCGTGGCAGACGGTATGGGCTTGGCATCGCCGGCTCGCTGGCGATGACACCTGGGATATCGTCCTCGACCGGCTCTTGACCGCGGCGGACGCGGCCGGGCAGGTGGACTGGTCGGTGTCGGTGGACTCCACGATCGCCCGTGCGCATCAGCACGCCACGAACATCACCCGCACCACAGGGGGCTTCATCGAATTACACGGATCCTCGGTCCGAGCCGCCTGACCACGGGTTCGGCCGCTCCCGCGGCGGCCTGTCCACGAAGGTGCACCAGCTCGTCGACGGGCACGGGCTGCCGCTGGTGACACTGATCACACCCGGGCAGGCCGGCGACTCACCGATGCTGCTGCCCCTGCTGGCCGAGCTTCGCGTCGCTCGGCCAGTCGGCCGGCCACGCACCCGACCCGAGAAGCTCCGCGGTGACAAGGCGTACTCATCCCGAGCCATCCGAGCCCATCTGCGCGGTCGCGGCATCGAGGCAGTGATCCCGGAACCCCGCGACCAGCAAGGACACCGAAAGCGGCGCGGATTCCGCGGCGGCAGACCCGTCACCTACGACCCGATCGACTACAAACAGCGCAACGTCATCGAGCGCGGCTTCTGTCGGTTGAAGCAGTGGCGAGGCCTGGCGACCCGGTACGACAAACTCGCGATCGTCTACCGCGCCGCCGTCGTCCTCAACGCCGTCATCGCCTGGCTCCACCAATTGCAAGACACGCCCTAGTGGTGTGTGCGGTCGTCCTCGACGTCCGCCCGGATCACCGCGAGCGCGAACCCGCGCCGGCCGCGGGTTGCCCACACCGCGATGACGGATGTGACCGCCAGTGCGAACGCGAGGAACGCGGAGAAAGGGACGTCGGCGGCGAGCAGTGCCGTCCACCCGCCGGAGCCGAGCGCCCAGCGCACCACGCGCTTCCCGGTCCTTGGTGTCGGGGCCGGACGGAGCCGGACGACGTGCTCACCGAGGGTCCGACCCGTCGCGAGCACGATCACCAGCTGCGCGAATGGGGCGACCAGTGTGCCGGCGGTGATGAGCGTCCCGAGTAAGGGGTCCTGGTCGTCCCTGCCGGCGACCGCCCACACCAGGGCGGTCCCGACGCTCAGCGTGCCGGACAGGAGCCAGATCGCCAGCACGTCGGCGAGCATGCCGGAGAACCGTCGTGCCGCCGTGACCGGGCGTGGCCCGTTCGCGTCGGTCGTCCGCCCCGACCCGGCGAGCAGCCCCACGAGCGGGGCGAGGAGCGTGCCGACCACGGCGCCGGTCGTGTTCGCGAGCAGGTCGTCGACGTCGAAGAGGCGGTACGAGTACGGGTAGAGGAACCAGTCGCCGGTGAGCTGCGTCATCTCGATGAGCAGGGACACCACGAACCCGGCGCCGAGCCCGACGAGCAGGCCGGCGAACACCCGCTTCCGGGCGACCGCGTGCCGGGCGAGTGCACCGAGGGGCACGAAGAGCAGCACGTTGAACAGGACCTGCGCCGACGCCGGGTTCGACAGCAGTGACCGGGGTCCGGAGAGCCCGCCCTCCTTCGCGACGTCCCCGAGGAACGCGAACGGCGTCAGCTGCGGCGAGGCCGCGTTCCGGCACATCGTCGCGACGTCGTCGGGCAGCGGCAGCAGCGTGTAGGTGACGAGCGCGAGGGCGTAGACGAGCGTGCCGAACGCGACGAGCGAGCGTCGGAAGCCGAGGTGTCCGTGACGGCGGTACTCCCACGCCGTCCACGGCACGAGCCGCGATGGCGAGGACGACCCCGACGACGAACGCGATCACGCCTGGCAGCACGGTTCCCATGCGATTGACAGTACTGACTGTCCGGGGGGCGGAGCCGTTGTCAACCGCTCGGAGGACCAGGGATCGTTCCGTCGTCGCACCGCCTGGTACCGGGCGGGGGACGATCCGCGGGCAGTCGGTGAGGATGCTGGTGGCATGTCCGAACGCCACCGTCCCACCGTCCGTCTCCTCGTCGCTGCTGTCGTCGCCGGCTCCGTCGCGGTGCTCGCGACCGAGTGCAGCTTCGTCCAGCAGCAGACGGGCGACGCCTGGTCTGTCACCTACGAGGTCCGCGTCGACCGGCCGAGCGGGGCCGCGCTCACCGACGTGCGGGTCGAGGGCGCCGCCCGGCGCGGTGACGCCCCGGAGGTACATCGGCTGGGAATCCGGGACACGGACACCACCGACGGCGATGGGTCGCGCTGGGAGCACGACGCGATCGTCCTCGCCGAACAGCCCGCCTCGGTTCGGGCGACCCCGCCGGAAGGCGCCACTGCCACGTACCGGATCCTGCTCGACGGGAAGCGCGAGATCGCGAGCGCGACGTCGGCACAGCCGGGTGACCCGGTGCGGTGCTCGGCGAACACCCCTGCGTTCAACTGAGGCCACCGATTGCCGTCTTACGACACGCTCCACAAATACGCAGAGTCGAATATTGCAGAGGTTTAGGCAGTTGCCGGTATCCGGCGAGGGGTGTCGGATCGACATGGGATTGGCTACCGAGACGGAGCTTACAGGCCAACAAAGGTTAGAGAGACGTGGCACTTCCGCTTCCCGGCACCGACGCTGTGCTGCTCGTGATTGCTTCCGGTGGTGATGGCGATCTTGCTAGTCTTCGCGGAGTCTTTGTTCGAGGGGCGAGAGGGCGATCGTGTCGCCATCTCGCCCCTCGAACTGCTGCTGGCTAGAGCGGTAGTGGTGAGATGAGGAGGGTGCTGGCGTACGTGGCGCTGGTCACGGGTGCGCCGCCGGTTGCGCAGCCGAGGATCTGGTTGAGATCATTGCCTGTCCCAGTGCTGATGCGAGTTGCGGTGCTTCCGGCGAACAGGCCGCTGGTGATCTTCCCGGATTGCACCCGGGTGAAGCCGCTGCTGGCTTGGTTGACCATGAGGTTCCACTGCCAGGTGCTGGTCTTGCCGTTGGCCCACTTGATCGTGTACTGGCCCGACGCGGTTTGTAGGAGAGACAGGCAGGAGATCGGCTTCTGTGTGGGTTTACTCGAGTCGATCTTCGCCGACCCGCCTGTGCTGTCTCCAAGACCCACGCACGGTCCGTACTGCGACGTCGTGGTGGACTGTTGGATAGCTGGAGTGAGGGTCAGTCCTGGGCTGTAGGTCTGGTGCTCCTGACCGATGGTGCAGGACACGGTTGTCAACGGAGCCGCGGACGCTGTTGTGCTCACGCCGAGCGTGCCGCCGATGCCTGCGAGCAGCATGGCTGCAGCGAGAGCAAGGTTTTTCCGCATGGTGTTTCCCCTGATCTGGTCCCAGCTCCGCGGTGACCTGCACCGCTTGCCTTCCCGATGAGGCTGTGCTGGATAGACATAGGATGCGCCCGAGATTCACTCGTGTAACGGTTTTTCGTCGCTCGTGCGCGACGCGGATACCCGAGGATCGCGGGATGCTCTGGCTAGGGCGTGTCTTGTAATCGGTTGCTCGTGATTCCTGGATGCTGTTGGGGTGCCTCGCTTCCAGTTGCTCTCGGATGCTCAGTGGGTGTTGATCGCTGATTTGTTGCCCGGTCGGACGGGTCGCGCGGGGCGGCCGTTCGCGGACGCCAGGAGCATGGTCGAGGGCATCATCTACCGGTACCGGACCGGGATCGCGTGGCGGGACCTGCCGCGGACGTTCGGGCCGTGGCAGACGGTATGGGCTTGGCATCGCCGGCTCGCTGGCGATGACACCTGGGATATCGTCCTCGACCGGCTCTTGACCGCGGCGGACGCGGCCGGGCAGGTGGACTGGTCGGTGTCGGTGGACTCCACGATCGCCCGTGCGCATCAGCACGCCACGAACATCACCCGCACCACAGGGGGCTTCATCGAATTACACGGATCCTCGGTCCGAGCCGCCTGACCACGGGTTCGGCCGCTCCCGCGGCGGCCTGTCCACGAAGGTGCACCAGCTCGTCGACGGGCACGGGCTGCCGCTGGTGACACTGATCACACCCGGGCAGGCCGGCGACTCACCGATGCTGCTGCCCCTGCTGGCCGAGCTTCGCGTCGCTCGGCCAGTCGGCCGGCCACGCACCCGACCCGAGAAGCTCCGCGGTGACAAGGCGTACTCATCCCGAGCCATCCGAGCCCATCTGCGCGGTCGCGGCATCGAGGCAGTGATCCCGGAACCCCGCGACCAGCAAGGACACCGAAAGCGGCGCGGATTCCGCGGCGGCAGACCCGTCACCTACGACCCGATCGACTACAAACAGCGCAACGTCATCGAGCGCGGCTTCTGTCGGTTGAAGCAGTGGCGAGGCCTGGCGACCCGGTACGACAAACTCGCGATCGTCTACCGCGCCGCCGTCGTCCTCAACGCCGTCATCGCCTGGCTCCACCAATTGCAAGACACGCCCTAGACCGCAGGGCTTGGCAGCCCTGCTGACGGGATCGGGTCTGCTGCACGGATAGGCGACGGTTCTAGTCACGCCGCCAGTACGACGTTCGTCTTCATGATGGTTTCGAACTCGATGGGTCGTCAATCGGCCGAGGCGGGCCTGACGGCGATGCCGATGGTAGGTCCGTTCGATCCACGTCACGATTCCGATTCGTAGTTCTTCACGCGTTGCCCACGCGCGTCGGTTCAGGACGTTTTTCTGCAAGAGCGCCAAGAAGCCCTCTATCGCGGCGTTGTCACCACAGGAAGCGACTCTGCCCATCGATCCGACCATGCCGTGGCAGGTGAGTGCCCGACGCAGCTTCCGGCTCCGAAATTGCGATCCTCGATCCGAATGCAGGACACAACCGGCCACGTCGCCACGCATCCGGACCGCGTTCTCTAACGCCGAAACTGCCAGCTGCGACTTCATTCGGGGAGTCGATCGAGTACCCCACGATGCGTCCGGAGTAGGCGTCCTTGACCGCGCAGAGGTAGAGCTTGCCCTCCGCGGTGGTGTGCTCGGTGATGTCGGTCAACCACAGCCGGTTCGGCGTCGCGGCGGTGAACACGTGCCGGACCCGACCATGCTCGTCGGTCACCGTGCACAAGTCGTCGTGGACTGCGGGGCGGGCTTATCGTCCCGGCGTCACGGCCGACCGCGCGAGCGATCTCGCGGGCACCCTTGCCCTGCACGTTCAGCAGCCTGATCTCCTCCCGTTCAGCGACGAGAGGTAGCGGGCCGAGGGCTGCGGGTTGATGTCGAAGGTGCGATACCGCCAGCGTGACGGAACCGCCGCGCGGCAACCGCCGGAGCCACGCCGACAACGAGCGCCGCTTCTTCGGCGAGCAGCCCTTTCGTGAGCTGCCCCCAAAGCGCTACCTCGATCGCTCGCTGGAGCTTTGGATGCCCCGGCGACCGGAGCTTCGGACGAATCGCCTTGTCTGCTGCCGACGGACGAAGAAACACCTTCAGGTCAAGGTGTTGCGACGACCGGTTGAATCCGCCTTGCGATCCCCTGTCCGAATGCAGGACGCACCCGTCCACATCGCCCCGCATCCGGACCGCGTTCTCCAACACCGTCACGGTGAGAGCGGAAGTCCCGCGGGAAGCCCAGCGATGGACAGAGGGCGCGGCGTCCACTTCGGGGTGTGCAGCCTCCGCCTTGTAGACGGCACCCGCGCTCGTCGGTGTGGTTGTAGCAGAGTTCTGGTGGCGACCCTTCCGGCGGGCTGCGAAGCGAGGCGCCTGATATCAGCTGTTGGTGATGGTTTCGGCGTGGGTGACGATGCCGTGCCAGTCGATGATGGAGTCTTCGTGTTGGAGGTGGAACTGGGCTTGACTGCGGACGCGTTGTTCCGCGTCCTGGATAAGGGGGTTACCAATAAGGGCGGCGAGTTCCCCGAACTCGTCGTTGAACTGAAGTTGCGCGTCTCGGTCGTGCTCACGGAGTCGGGGCAGTAGCTTGCTCATTTGTGTGCGTGTGGTGGTGAGTTCCTGCGCGGGGACGCGGTCGAGGTGGGCGATAACGAAGCCGCGGATCATGTGCATGTATTCCGCTGCGCGGGCGTAGGCCTCGGGGGAGCGTTTCGGGATGCGGGTGTACCGGTTCGGTGCCATCTCGATCAGCCCGTCCGCGGCGAGTTTCGCGATCGCCTCCCGAATCGGTGTCCGGGATACCTGTAGCCACGCCGTGAGTTCGTCATCGTTGAGGCGTTCTCCTGGCTCGAGTTGCCCGTTTAGGATCTCATCCCGGATCCGAGTGTAGGCGACGTCGCGGATTAGTTGGCGGGGTTCGTCGGCTGCTGGGTTTTTGGGCACAGGCATGCATCGAATATTAGTGCGTACTAACGGAATGCGGGCGTACTGCTGTCGGCTTGTCGGGCAGCGGTGCGGGGACGTTGGCGGTGCGGTGAGGTGCGGGGTTGAGGATTGGGGTGATCAGGTTGACCAGGCGGAGTGCCATGTCGTCGGCGATGTGTTCGCCGTCGGCGCGGATGGCGGTGCCATCGACGACGGCTGGGCATGAGCCGGCTGAGGTGCAGAACCAGTCAAGGTTGTTGACGACTACCGCGTTGACGCGGTCGCGTTCAGCGGCCGTGGCGGCATTTTCTGCTTGGAGGCGGGGTCTGGCTCTGTTGTTTAGCGGTTCGGTGCAGTTGGTGAGTCCGGTTGGTTTGGTAGCGCACATGGTGATGTTGGCGGCGTTGGGCGGCGGGGTGAGGAACACCAGGCGATCGACGTGTCCGGCGAGGCGCTCGATGAGGCGCTCGGTGCCGGCTTGCCATTCCCGCGTCGCGGCGGCGCCGGTAGCGCCGCTGGAGAGGCGGCCAAAGGTGGCGTCGGTGGTTGAGATGACGACTAGGTCGGGATCGGCTTGGGTGACGGCGTGCAGTGTGGCGGCGCGGCGCGTACGGCACTGGTCGGGGAAAGCCGTACTGGCGTTCCATGATTCGGTGTCGACATCGACCACGGTGCAGCCAGCGTTCGAGGCGATGGAGAGGGCCCATTGGTCGCGTGGGAGCGCGGCGCGGACGGCGTCGGCCCATGCGGCTGCGGTGGAGTCGCCGATCAGCCACGCGTGTTTTGTGGCTCCGGGCACGGTGTCGGTGCAGACTTTCGGGTCCGCGCCCTGATCGGTATTCGTTAGGCAGCTTCGGAGCTTGGAGGAGGCGTGCTGCACGCCGACACGTTCCACGGCGGCGGGGTCGAGGTGACCGTCTGTTGCGGTTCGGAGCGCGTGCTCGAGGGATGCGGTGTTGAACGGGCGCTGGGGGCCCTGGGGTGATTCTGCTGAGGTCAGTATCCCGGCTAGGACCGCCTGGTCACGCACGATCGGCGCGTAGAACTGCAGGCCGACAGAGGTAATGACTGTGATGGCGAGGACGGGGGCCACGAGCGCGGACAGTGCGACGCGGGGCCGGGTCGCGGGGTGTTCGAGTGATCCGAGCCAGGACGAGTTGCGTGCCGGTACCTCGATCCAGTGGTGGCTCGCCGCTGCGAGGGCGACGCTGACCGTGATCGCGAGGATTCCCTGCAACATCCCGAAGCCCCAGAAGAGCCCGAAGGTGGCCACGGCGGGGAAATGCCACAGGTAGAGCGCGTACGAGATCCGGCCCAGGTAGCGGCTAACGGGATTGGTCAGCACGACCGGAACCGCGGCCCCGGCACGGTGCCCCACGAGGGCGATGAGGGTGGTGCCGAGCACGGCCGGCAGCGCACCGGGCCATGGCACGAGGTTCTCGTCCTGCAAGATGACGGCGGACACGACGATCGCGGTGAGGCCGACCAAGATGCCGGTGCTGCCGACGGCGCGGGGCACCTCCCGGAATCGCGGCGCGATGATCGCGGTGAGGCCTCCGAGGCCGAGTTCCCAAACCCGGCCGATCGTGTCGAGGTAGAGAGCGCCGGGGTTCGTCGCAGCACGCAGCACGCAGTATGTCATGGAGCCGAGTACGGCGAGGGTCAGGGTGGCCGTAACGAGCGTGCGGTACAGCTCTGGCCGACGCAGGAGCCGCATGATGAGCGCGCAGACAGCCACGACGGTCGGGAGTGCGATGTAGAACTGCTCCTCCACCGCCAACGACCAGTAGTTCTGCAGGGGTGACGCTCCGGAACTCGCCGCCTGGTAGTTCGTCAGCGACCGCATCAGATGCCAGTTCTCAACGCCGGTCAGTGATGCGAGAGCGTTTTGGAAGACAGAGGCACGCGCCGGGGCGAGCAGCAGTGGGGCGAGCACGGTGACCGTGACCACTACGACGGTCACCGCAAGGGGCGCCAGACGGCGGATGCGTCGGACCGCGAATGCACCGAGACGCACCTTGCCGTCCCGCTCGACATCACGCAGCAGCAGCCCCGTGATGAGGAAGCCGGACAGGACGAAGAACACGTCTACGCCGAGAACGCCGCCAGGCAGGATGCCGAAGGCGTGGGTGAGAACCGGGAGTGCGACAGCGACCGCACGAAGCCCTTCGATGTCAGCACGAAAACGGGTTCGCACGATCTCCTCCAAGTCGTCTACTTATACATAAGACATATTGGTGCGATGCCAAGCAACGTTTCTCGCGTCCCCAGCGCGGGTGTAGGCCGCCGGTGTCGCAAGGTCAGTCTGATCGGTGGTGACGATGGTTGGGCCGTGGCGGCGCCGGTCACCTCGAGTCGCGATGTTTGATACTATCAGGTAGAATATACTGTTAGTTCAGTACTTGAATGCCTAGGAGGCTGCATGCCCGAGCACCACGCCGAAACCCGCTCCGCTGCGAAAGCGGCCTCGGAGCGTGAGGCAATGCGTGCGCCGCGCGAACGGCGGCGAACTACGCTGCCGCGGAAGCGTCCTTTTCTAGTCGCGCTGGTCGCCACCCTCGGTTCGCTAATCGGGATTGCTGCGGTCGTTGCTGTAGTAGCGAGTGTCTTCGTGGGTGGTCTCGCGCATAGGTATGACGAGGGTAAGAGCGTGATCCGGAACCCGTTCCCGTCTGGTGCTCGCCCTGCAACTTCGGCTGGAGCGGCAAATATCCTGCTCATCGGCTCTGATTCGCGCGCGAACGCCGACCCCGACGGGGATCATGCAGTGGGTCGGCGTTCTGACACGCTAATGCTTGCCCATGTGCCGGCAGATCGGACGGGTGTGTACCTCATGTCGATCATGCGTGACTCGTGGGTTGAGGTTCCTGGGCACGGGATGGCAAAGATCAATGCTGCGTACTCGTGGGGTGGGGTCCCTTTGGTGGTCCAGACCGTGGAGCGACTCCTGGACGTCCGGGTCGACCACGTGGCTGTGATCGATTTTGCCGGCTTCACGGGTATGACAGATGCCCTGGGCGGGGTCACCGTGAACTCCCCGAAGGCGTTCACCGCGCGGGGCCACGACTTCAAGGTAGGCGCGAACAGGCTCAACGGCGACGCAGCCCTGGCGTTCGTCCGTGAGCGGTGCGTATTCGCCGACGCGGACCACACACGCGTGCGGAATCAGCAGGCATTTATGCGCGGCATCCTGAATGGCCTACTGTCGAAGGGGACCATTACGAACCCCGGGCGTATGCAAGATTTTGTCACCGCGACAAGCGAGTACCTTGCCGTCGACGAGGGCCTGGATTTCCGGACCCTCCTCGACCTCGGTTGGTCCCTCCGCAACGTGCGCAGTGTTGACTTGCACACGTTTACGATGCCGACCGCAGGTGGCGGGACCTCCCCAGACGGGCAGTCCTACGTCGCCATGAACACAATCGCAATGAACTCGTTATCCCAGTCGCTGCGCTCCGACGACCTGGCGGGTTGGCTTGCGGAGAACCCGCAGTAGCAGCCGAGGGCATCAAGTCGTCCCCTGCAGTGCTTGATCGAGACTCGTTATGAGAAATGCTCCTTTTGGGTGACGGCAGTATTCGCATCCCCGGGAACCGGTATCTCCGCCGGTGTTCGTGAGCGTGTTGCCGGGTGAGTTTGCTTCGCGTGCCGAGAACTATTTGAGCGTACTTGACACGACCAGTGCGTCTGCCGGCAGCCGCACTCAAAGATCTGGTTGAGTTTCTTGAGATCGGTATGACCAACTTATCCGAATGGTTTCGCTCACCCCGAACCGCTGCTGGCTGACGCGCTGGCAGCCTGGTCGCTTGTTCGATGTTCTGCAGCAACGTCATCTGGCCGACTAAGCCCCCTCCGACCGCCGAGTGATTCATCTCGAAGGAAGCGATCCGACGCGGACCCGCATCTGGCTGGATGCCCGCGTTCGAAGCGGGGTGGAAGTCGTGATGGGCTCAACTATGGCCCGTAGGGACCGATCCGTTAGCTGCAGCCCAAACCGGCACCGCGCCGCCCATTTCGAAGCCGTCGTTGGCGAACACGGGAACTGCTTGGTGGCGCGACATGCCGGTCATCCGCCCTCGAGAAGCAGTTGGGCAAGCCGCAGCTTGCCCAGCAGGCGTGAACGGGACGTTAGCGTTTGCGGAAATTGTCCGATGACGAGGTGTTGGCGTAGTGCCCCGAACTGCCCCGGAGGTCCGTCACCCGGGGCAGCGCTGAAAATCCTGGAGGGCTTCAAGCCCCTATCCTTTAACCATCTCACCTGCGCCTTTACCTCCTCTAGATTTCTGAAGAGTCACTCTTGTCCTGTTGGAGTCATGCGCATGGTGACCATAAACGGGCTTTGTCCTAAACGGGGGACGACCATGTCGGCCGTAATGCGGACGCCCAGTCCGGCTCAAAATGTTGGTGCAGCAAGCCGAGAAACCTGAATGTTTAATGCTATCTTGGATGCATGCCAGTGCCAGGGTGTGTGCCGATGCCTCGGCGACTACTTCGCGAAGTGGCCGTCGACCGGATCCGTGATGCGATTTTGGACGGGACGTTGGAGCCGGGAGAGCCTCTTCCGGACGATGAGCTCGCACAGTGGCTGGGGATGTCACGCACTCCAATCCGCGAGGCGCTTGCGCTGCTTGCAGTGATCGGGCTTGTCGATATTCAAGCAAACCGCATTACGCGTGTGGCGTGTCGGTCGGATCGTGCACTCGATGAAGCCGCACGTTTTCTGGAATGCCTGCATGCCCTCGCGTTAGACTGGGCGCCACCATTGCTCACTGCAGCGCACCGCGATCGCTTGATCGATGCTGGGGAGGAGTTGCTGGTCAAGGTGCGGGCCCACGACCCGGTCGTTCACCGAGAGATGTTAGAATTATTCGGAATTCTTGCTCGGCATTGTGGTAATTCGCCGCTCATTGGCACGGAGTCCAGCATTCGCCAACGGGTGATATTTCTTGCGGGGCAGCCGAGGGAGTTTAACTGGGGGTGTTTGGAGCAGAAGATTATTCGTCTCCGCGCTCGGCTGGCAGTTCCTGGCTCATCCGGCATTGTGCCGATGGTACCGGGTGACGGTGGGTGGCGGGGAGTCGGCGCGTGCTTTCTGCCGGAGTGTGGCGGGGTTTGCCACGGACTCAATCTGAGGGCAGCCGGGCGGGGTGGGGCTGGCGCTGAGTGTGTCCAGCCCCCCGAGGCGCGATGAACCTTCCCTGCAGCAGAGCACGGACGTGTTCCCCTCTCGCATCAACAGCGGGCAGCTATCGCGCAACATGCGCACCAACCTCGTCTTCTTCCCCGTCGAGTGCGAGATGCCAACCTCTCGCGTCGCGACTTGATGCTCCACCCACGTGCCCGCGACTCAACAAACCCTGCCCGCTTCGCAGACATTGGCCGAGCTCCCGTCTCCTTCTTCACCCGACGCGACGACACCCGTTCCAACACAACCTCCAGCATCCCGGAGCGTTGCAACGATCAGTAGAAACCGCCTCCGCACTCCGGGGTGATTCTTCACGCGGCAGCGTCATCGAGTGCGTCCAGTGGCCCGGGTGAGTATGAACCGTGCCTGCAGCGGGCGGTGCGGGTCAGGTGTACGAGGTCACGCTGGGTGGTGCTCCTAGGGCGTGTCTTGTAATCGGTTGCTCGTGATTCCTGGATGCTGTTGGGGTGCCTCGCTTCCAGTTGCTCTCGGATGCTCAGTGGGTGTTGATCGCTGATTTGTTGCCCGGTCGGACGGGTCGCGCGGGGCGGCCGTTCGCGGACGCCAGGAGCATGGTCGAGGGCATCATCTACCGGTACCGGACCGGGATCGCGTGGCGGGACCTGCCGCGGACGTTCGGGCCGTGGCAGACGGTATGGGCTTGGCATCGCCGGCTCGCTGGCGATGACACCTGGGATATCGTCCTCGACCGGCTCTTGACCGCGGCGGACGCGGCCGGGCAGGTGGACTGGTCGGTGTCGGTGGACTCCACGATCGCCCGTGCGCATCAGCACGCCACGAACATCACCCGCACCACAGGGGGCTTCATCGAATTACACGGATCCTCGGTCCGAGCCGCCTGACCACGGGTTCGGCCGCTCCCGCGGCGGCCTGTCCACGAAGGTGCACCAGCTCGTCGACGGGCACGGGCTGCCGCTGGTGACACTGATCACACCCGGGCAGGCCGGCGACTCACCGATGCTGCTGCCCCTGCTGGCCGAGCTTCGCGTCGCTCGGCCAGTCGGCCGGCCACGCACCCGACCCGAGAAGCTCCGCGGTGACAAGGCGTACTCATCCCGAGCCATCCGAGCCCATCTGCGCGGTCGCGGCATCGAGGCAGTGATCCCGGAACCCCGCGACCAGCAAGGACACCGAAAGCGGCGCGGATTCCGCGGCGGCAGACCCGTCACCTACGACCCGATCGACTACAAACAGCGCAACGTCATCGAGCGCGGCTTCTGTCGGTTGAAGCAGTGGCGAGGCCTGGCGACCCGGTACGACAAACTCGCGATCGTCTACCGCGCCGCCGTCGTCCTCAACGCCGTCATCGCCTGGCTCCACCAATTGCAAGACACGCCCTAGCGGGAAGAGCAGCCGCGATATCCGCCGCAACCTCAAGCGCTACATCAGCCGCCAGATCTTCCGCCAACTCAACGCGAGCACTGCTCGACAACAGGCATAGAAGAGTCATTTTGGGAGTTGTGACTGGGCAAAGTACGCCGCCGCCCTGCGGAGGATCTCGTTCTCCTGCTCGAGGAGCCGGATCCGCTTTTGGGCTTCCCGCAGCTCCGCCTGCTCAATCGCTTTCGCCGACGGCACCGCTGCAACACTGGTGCCGTCCTCACGGTCCGCGAGCTGCAACCAGCGGGCCAGGCAGGACTCGGAGACACCGAAGTCCTTCGTGACCTGCCGCACTGACGTCTCGCCCTTCCGGGCGACCGCGATCACATCACGGCGGAACTCTTCCGGGTACGCCTTCACCATGACTCACGCTAACGCCCCGTTCACTCCGACGGGCAGGGAACGTCTTGCTCGGCTGATCGTCATCGATGGTTGGCCGTCCGTCGGGCCGCGGAACGGTTCCAATGCTCGCCCGCGACGGCAGCGAAGTGGGCCGCCCGGTATCGTGCTGGTGCCTCGATGCGAGATCGATCGTCTCGTCCGGTGAGTAGTCCGAGCCGGCTCCCCACACGGCTGGAACGTCGTACCATGCGCGTTACGCATCACCGCCGGTGGGGGCCGCACCGGATCGCGTTCCACCTGCATTTGGCCCGCTCGACAGTCGGATGCGTCCTGGCCCGGTTCCGGATGCCGCTGGTGCGCAACATCGACCAGACGACCGGGCTGCCGGTTATATTATCTCCGGATCTTCACGGCGTATTCCAGGAACGGCACGAGCGCCGCCCGGCGGCTTTGTCAACTTGATTTATGACCACTTGTCGGACGTGGCCCGCGCCGCCGAGGTGCGTGGCGCTCCCTGCTGCCGGGACCGTGCCCGTGGTTGGTCGGATGCTTGTGCTTGTGACCGGATTTATCGCCGTCGCGGCCGTCGGTTGAGTTGATGGCGTGCCACCGACGGAGCGACGGCGAGCGGGGTGGCGTGGCCGTGCCGTCGGTGTCGCGGCCGTGAGACACCACTTCGAACGACACTGCGGGCGTCGGTCGGAGGAACGCGGAAGCCACGACGAGCGCGGTGACCGCCAGTACAGCGCACACGACTGGGATCGCCGCGTGGCCGACCGACTGTGCGAGCGCTCCGGTGGCCGCCGGACCCACCAGGAACCCGGCGTACCCGGCGGCGGTCACCACCGGCACAACCGCGGACGACCCGGTGCTGCGCGCGGCGGCCTCGGATACCAGGAGTGGGAATGCGACACCAGTCCCCGCACCCCAGAGCGCGACGGCGACCGGGAACGTCGTACCGTCCACCGCGACGACGACCAGCCCGGACCCGGCGACCAACAGTGCCGCCCGGAGTAGTACAACGCGGGACCACCGCCTGCCGGCGAGGTGCACGACGATGCGGCTCACCAGCACTGACGCGGTGAAGCTGAGGTAGACCACGGCTGGCGACGGGCCGCCGGACCCGACAACGCGATCGGAGGCGAGGATCGGCACCCATGTGTCACCGATCCCCTCGACCGCGGCGGCGAGCGCGAGCACCACCCCGAGGGATGCAGCGGCGGACCACGGGAGCCGATGCTCTGCCGGTCCGCTCGGCGTGGGGCGGATGTTTGACAGGTGCCCATCGGCCACGCGTAGTGCCAGCAGCCCGGCCGACGCCGCGGCCACGCACAATCCGACCGGGATGGCGGCGCCGGAGCGTCCCATGCTCGCGTTGGCGAGCAGCTCGAGCACGGCTCCCGCCACGAGCCCGGCGCTGAACCCGGCGTGCAGCAGGGGCAGGAGTACCCGTCCGGTCCGCTGCTCGACCGCGCCGCCGAGAACGTTCGCCGCGACGTCCGCGGTCCCGATGCCCAGTCCCAGCACCACGAGCGCCATGGCGAGCACGGTCACTGAGCGGGGGGCCGGCGCCGCCTGCAGCAGGACGGCTCCAACGACGATCGCCGCGGCGGCGACCGAGAGCAACCGAGCAGCGGGAACGCGCCGCATAGCGCCCGAGCTGATCGCGAGTCCTGTGCAGCACGACGTGCTCAGTGCTCCGGCGAGTAGTCCGGTATCGCGGTCGGACAGCGCGAGCACCGCGCGGAACCACGGCAGCTGCATCGCCCACAACGCTTGCGCGACACCGCACGCCACGAAAACGACGAACACCCCGAGTACGCCAGCACGATCCCGTCGATGCACGAACCCTTTCCCTCCTGTCCCTGGTAGAACACCTCGACGACAGTGTGCAATTTTAACGGTTAGTTGACGATGCGCGAGTCGCGATCGAGAACACCGGTGCTGCCGCCCGCCTGCAGCTGCGCGTCGTCACCGGCGTACAGGACTCCGTGTTCGCCGCCAGTCTGCCGCTCGGCCTGGTGCTCCCGAAAAACCTCACCCTCCCCACGATTTCAGCAAGTAGGAGACCCACCATGAGTGTCTGGGGCACCCTCCCGCGGTTCCCGCGCAGCGCCGACCACGCCTTCGCCACCGTCGAAGCAATGCGAGCCGAACCCGTCCCGCAGCCGACGTCGCGTGGGTTCCGGGTCCGCGGCGGCGGCGCATCCACCGTCCTATCAGCGGCACCAGAGTTCCGGGGCACCTCCCGGCAGGTGTGCGGTCTGCACCCGTTCGGCGTCGGCTCCGGCACCCCGATGAAGGGTGCGCCATTGGGGAAGCATCAGGACACGCAGGCGACGGTGTGCTGCGACCCGATCTCCTGGTTCCAGGACGGGAAGTTCACGGCAATCCGTCCGCGTTCGTCCTCGGCCTCGTCGGGCTCGGAAAGTCGACCATCATCCGCCGGTGGATCATCGCCCTCGCCCCGGCCGGTGTCATCCCGCTCGTGCTCGGGGATACCAAACCCGACCATGTCGGTGCGATCGAAGCGATCGGCGGGGAAGTGATCACCGTCGGGCCGGGCCGGGCCGGGACTTCATGAACATCCTCGACCCCGGCGAGCCCCGCACCGCGACCCGGCAGCTCGAAACCACCGCCGCAGCCCAAGAGCGGGCAGCCCGCACCGCCTGCGACACCGCACCCACCCTGCACGGCGGCGAGCTGGAAGCCGCATGGCAGCTCGTCCGGGACACGGAGACGGAAGCTGCTCGGTTGCGGGGGTCGGCGCGGGAAATCCGCGACGACGCACGTGCGCCGGTTGACGATGGTGATGTCGCTGACCATGATCACCCGCGGAGCCTCCTTCATGGACAACACCGAAGAAAGCATGGTCTCCGCCGCGCTCCGCGTCCTCGACGACCCGCTCGACCGGGCGCCGATCCTCCCGGACCCCTTCAAACTGATCCGGGACGGGCATCCTCGGGTGCGGGGGATGGCGTACGACGGCGGCGACGCCACCTACCGGCGGATCTCCCAGAAACTCGAAGCGTCCCTCGCCCGGCCCTGCTCCGAGGACGGCACGGTCGGGTTGGCTTATGGGCGTAGAAGGATCGGCCATCCTGCCGGGTGAGGGCTCGAACCGGTGCGATTGTGGCGGTGTGATCGCGACGACCTCGCCGGTGATCGCGGTCGACGCGATTGCGTGTGGGAGGGCTCCACCCGCTGGTCATCCCCGAACCGGTTCACATGACCCAACGTTCGGCTTCGGCAAGGAGGTGGTTCCACCCAGGCACCGCATGAAGCTCCGACACCGTCGCGACAATCTCAGCAGCCACCTTCGCCTGATCGAACTCCGCAACCGGTGCCCGGCCCGTTCAGCAGCCTACTGCTCGCGCCGCTTGGCGTGACGCAACCGGTCTCCGGTCTGCTGCACCTGAGCGGTGTGGTGACTGACCTTGCGGTTACCGATGATGCCTGCCGCACGCTGTTTGAATCCGGCCAGCACCTCGCTGAGGGGCTGTCTTGGGCTTGTCAGGGCGAGTCTCGACGGTGGCTTACTGAGAAGCTGCACGCGTGCATTCGCGCCAGGCGTGTGACCGTGCTCGGCGCGATACTCACGTTCGACATGCGTGATGAGCTTCTTGATCTGCTGACTGCGGGCCGAAAACGTGTCGATCAGGCGTTGGTTGAAACTAGCTATCCCATGATATGTGAGAATGTTACATTCTGAAGTGGGTGTCCGTACATCGGTGCAAATGTAGTCATCTTGCCAAACAGTATTTTATGTTGCAGACTGGTGGGGCTCGTCCGCTGCTGACATGGCCCAGGGTTGCCGTAGTCGGGGCGGCGGGCTGGCGTTCCCCTTCTCATTCATCCCTGAGCGGAAGAAGATATATCCGTATGTTCAAGACCAAGAAGAGCAAGGTCACCGCTGGTGTGATCGCTGCGGCGCTGGCTGTTGGTGCTGCTGGTATCGGCGCGGTGACGACGCTGAACACGACCCTGACGGGCAACCACCTCACGGCCGTGGCGCCGGATCCTACGTCCCCGCCGACGGGTGGTCTGGTCTCGATCTCGGGTGCCCCGCTGGTGAAGGAGTTCGATGGCACTGAGTACAACCAGCTGGCGGAGAGCACCTGGACGCTGACGAACAAGGGTGACAAGGCGGCGCCGTTTGACGGTGTGCTGCAGCAGCTGAAGGGTTCCGATCCGGCTCTTGCTGACGCGCTGACGCTGCAGTTCGGTGAGCAGAAGGGTTCCGACACCGTCTGGCACGACGCCGGCACTCTCGCGGACCCGGTCTCTTACGACGAGGCGCTTTCCCTCGATGACAGTGAAGCGCTGGTCCCGGAGAACGATGGGACCGTCACGATCCCTGTGCGGGTGGTCCTCGCCGACCCGACCGTGCTCCCGTATGACGGTGCGAACCCGGACAAGAAGTTCACTCTCGACGCGAACTTCGTCGTCAACTACACCGACCCCAACACCACGTCCGGCAAGTAATTACCCGCTTCCGGGATGCCGTGGGGTAGCTCGGTTCCTCACCTCCACGGTGATCGGTGGTCTTGGCTCGCTCCGCGCCAGTCCAAACCACCCCCGTGCGGTGAGGTGCATGACCGGGCGGGGGGTTCGCTTTCGGGTAGCGCACTCCCCGCCCCTCTCGCCACTTACCGGACACCTCGTCTCACGTAGATCGCTAGATCAGCTGACCATTGGCGCTGGATGGCTGCGCGGCGGTGGTGTTTGTTACCCGATGTACTGCGCTCGTAACCGTTTTCCGTGACCCGAACTGGAGATCCTCGTGGTGGTACTACGTGCCCTGACCCGCACGATCGGCATCCTGCTGCTGGCCCTGCTTGCCCTGCCACTGACATGGAAACTCGTTACTGGTGACGTGTACGTCACGGTCATCGGGCACTCTATGGAACCTACCTACCAAGTCGGTGACGTCCTCGTGGTGCAGCAGCCCACCGGCACCGAACTCCGCCACCGCGGACAGGTCGTCGTGGTCCGCCTTGGCAACGGCGCGAACAGTCCCGAGTACGTGCACCGTGTGCGCACCCCCACCGCAACCGGTGCGTGGCTCAAGGGAGACAACAACCCCGACCGGGACCCCACCCTCGTCCGCCAAGACCACGTCATTGGCACCCCCCGCATTGCCCTCACCGGCCTCACTGGGCACCTCTTCACCATCCTGCAGACCTGGCCTGCCCGCGCCCTCCTCGCCATCACCGGCCTACTCCTGCTCCTCACCCCGCTTCGACGACGCATCAGTAGTGACATTGACCCACAGCTGATGCCCGCCGACACCGAAGGAGCAGCCTCATGACCACCGCCAAAACCCGAGCTCGCTACTCACGAGCGCGACTCATCCTCCCGACGCCGACGTTCTTCAAACGAGTTTTGGCAGCAATTTCCACTGTCGGGTTGGTACTTGTTTTGGCACTGACCCACTCGCCTGTGGCTGACGCGGCAGGGGTTAGTAGCACGCCGGGAGATCCAGGGCAAAAAAATGGGCTCTTATCTATCGACCTTTCTGACATTAAGCCAAGTCAACAAGGGCAATTTTTTACCGTCACCGCCCCAAAGGGCGCGTTGATATCCCGACCGAGAACCAGCTATCCCTGTACGCGCACCGACACCGGCGCGAGCCTTCCTGGTGACAGCAGCATATTCGTCTCCGAAATCAAATGCGGATACCCGTATTCGAATAATCAGTTTGGTACGTATGTTTACCCCGTGCAGCTCCCTGCCGGCTTAAGTCCCGGTGATGCAGTTGGCCCCTTCAGGTATTCAATCGTCGCCGCCGGCTCAGCCGTGTTGGATTCTGGAACCGCGTATGTCCCGGTCGGACCATTCGCCCGGCCTGGGCATGTCGGGCAGGCAGACGGAGAATTCAGCGTCTATCTTGGGTCCGTCGCACCTAGCGTCAATGCGACGTTTCTCACGGTAACCGCGCCGGAGGGTTCGTTGATATCTCGACCGCAAACTGGGTATTCGTGCGTCCGCACGGATACTGGTGAGTTGCTACCCGCTGGTAGTGTGAATTTTGTGCGTGAAATCAAGTGCGGATCTGACACCGCTGGGAATCAATTCGGGATGTTTAGGTTCCCGGTGATGGTAGATGGCGTAGTAAAGCCGGGAGTGGAGCTACGCGGACTCCGCTACGTGCTCGTTGACCACCAAGGCAATGAGCTGCGTGTTGTCAATACGGCCTTCCCAGTGGCAGCCTTAGAGAGGCCTCTCATTGAGGCCCCGACGCCCGGAATGGTTACGAATGATCCAACTATTTCATTCAGGGGTAGCGCTGGACTCCTTCCAGGAGTAAGTCAATCGGTGGCACTAACAAACCAGCGCGGCGAGGTGATTGCGGACACTCCCGTCGTTGACGGCCAATGGGATACTGGGCCACTCGCTCTTTTTGATGAGGGCAGCAATACCGTTTATGCGACTGCGCGGCTAAATGGGGTCGAGTCGGAGCAAGCAGTCGTGAATTTCAACGTGGACACAGTTCCACCTGCGGCGCCAGTAGTTACCAGGCCAACGGATGGCGCCTTGCTGAACACTGCGTCGCCGACGATTTCCGGCTCGGGTGATGAGGGTGATGAGGTCACGGTGACGGATGGAGATAAGGACACGATCTGTACTGCCACTGTCAAGGACAGTACTTGGTCGTGCACGCCCACTACTGTTTTCGCTGACGGGACTTACACAATGATGGCGACCGCTGCGGATGCGGCGGGAAACACGGCGGACAGTGCTCCTGTGAGGTTCACGGTGTCCACGGTTCCGACGATTACGTCGCCAGCGGATGGTTCCCTGGTGTTGCCGGTGTTGTCGGCGGTGTCGGGAACGGTGCCGGGGCAGTCGTCGGTGCGGGTGTTTGATACCACTGATGGTGATGTTGACGCGTCGGATTCGACGCTGTTGGGGTTGGCCGATCCGGATGGTGATGGCAAGTGGAGTGTTCCGCTCACTGCACGGTTGAAGGTTGGGGAGCGGGTGTTTGTGGCGTGCGCACCGAACGATAGTTGTGATGCGGTGCATGTCACGGTGGTGGAGCATGGGCCGAGTTCGTCGGTCACGATCACCGGGAAGGTGCAGCTGGTGCCTTCGGGTTCGGACCTGCACCAGCACACGCGCCAGCGTCAGCAGCGGGGGGCGCGGTGAGTGCGGTCGGGGTTGGTGCTAGGCCGGTGACCCGGGCAGTGGCCGGGGTGTGGAGGCGGGTGGGGAAGGTTCTGACGTGGGGACTCGCGGCGCTGCTTGTGGTGGCAGCAGCGGTGGCTGGTGGGTCTGCCGTTCCGGTCGTGGATGGGGGTGTGGTGGTTGCGCCGTTGGAGGGGGTGCGTGTGGTGGGGGACCCGATCCGGTATGGGTTCACGTCGGCGGGGGAGGCGGTTGAGGGCAGTTGGGTTGTGGTGAACGATGCTGCTCGTCCGGCGGCGTTTGATGGGATGCTCCGCACTGAGGGCGGGGCAGGTGCCGGGTTGGCGTCGGCGGTGTCGGTGTTTTACGCGGGCCGTGATGGGCGGGGAGACACGTGGGTGCCGGCGGGGACGTTGTCGGATCCGTTGAGTATCCAGGACGCGTGTGCGCAGATTCCCTCGGTGTCGTGCCCTCAGGGTGTTGATGGTACGGGGCGGGTGCGGGTGCGGGTGCGGTTGGCGTTGGCGGATCCGGAGGTGTTGCAGCCGGAACGGACGTATCAGGTAGATGCGACGTTCTACGTGCAGTACGCCCCACAGGGGTGACCCCGCTGCCGCCCGTCCCTCTGTCCGTTCGCTCTTCGGGGTCCGGTCCCCGCGCTCTCGCGGGGCGCGTCTGGAGGGGGAGTTGCCCGGTGCGCGGGGGTGCTGTTTTGAACTGTTTGTTGTTGCTGACTGGTGTTGGAGTGTTGTTGTGCGTGTGATGCGGTGGTTGATGCCGGTGACGGCTGCAGTGGTCGTAGCCGGTTCGGTGACCGCTGGCGGTTCGGTGGCGCATGGTGCGGGGTCAGCGTGGGAGAAAACCGCGGAGATCACCCCGGGTACGCAGGTGCGTGAGGCGGTGGCGAATCCTGGTACGGACACGGTGCTGCTCGCCACGGGGAGCGAACAGGTATTGGTGGTGGATGGGAGAACGCATGCGGTTACGGGATCGGTACGGGTGCCCGGGGTGGGGGTGGAACGGCTGGTAGACGACCCGGACCGGAACCTGGTGTACGGTCTCGGAACATCCGGGCGGTACCTGGTCGTGATTGATGCCTCCATCAACCAGCCGGCGTATACGTTGACACTGCCGTTTGCCCCGTCCGGGATCGCGGTAGACACGGCCACGCACACCGTGTACCTCACCAGCGGTCGGTCACTGTACCGGGTTACCCCGGACACCGGGGCGACGAGTGCGGTCGCGGAAGCGGACACGGAACTGGATGAGGTAACCGTGAACCCGCACACGCATACCGTGTGGGCGTCTGGACTGCTCTCCACGATGACGGTGAACCCGGCCACCGGAGCGGTCACCCCGGTGCTGACGGGGACCGCGTCATCGCATGTCACGGTGGATCCAGCGACGGACACCGGGTACGTGACGGCCGCGGACCGGCACAGTGTCCTCGCGATCGATGAAGCCTCTGGTGCCACGATCGCCACAATTCCGTCCGGGGCGCTACCGTTGCGCAGCAGCCTCGGGGTGGGGGAGCTGTTCGTGACGGATGACCGTGATAACACGGTCACGGTAATCGACACGGCCACGCACACGGTCACCGGCACGGTCCCGGTCGCGGCACGACCCTGGTGGGTTGCGGTGTCGCCGGACGGCGCAACCGCGTTTGTCAGTACCGGAACGGGCATGCAGGTTGACGTCCTCAACAAGGTCACCACCCCGCACATCCTCACCCCCGCCCTTCCACAGGGGCGGGTCGGGGTCGCGTACGCCGCACAATTGCAGGCTGATACGCACATCGACACGTGGCGGATTACCCACGGCGCTCTGCCTGCCGGGCTAACCCTGGACTCCCACACCGGGCAGATCACCGGCACACCCCAGCACGCCGCGACGATGACAGTGACCGTGGCGGCGGAGAATGCGGCGGGCACCGGAACCCGCACCTACCCCGTCACAGTCACCACGCAACCCGACATGAGCGGTGGCAACGGTGACAGCGGGGGAGGGAGTTCCGGACGGCATCTCCCGGTGGTCAGCGGATGAACCAGCCACACCGTCACCACCCCCACACGCTCACCTGGGTCCTCGCCACAATCCTCGCGATCGTCACGAGCATCGCGGTCACCACAATCATCCACGTCTCCGGTAGCGGTGACACCGCGGCTGCGGATCGTCGGGGCGCGCTGCCTGAGGCCCGTTACGATGCGGTGATTCCGGGACTGATCCCGTTTACCCGCACTTTGCCAGCTGGTGCGCCGGTCGATACGCATCACCTCCGCCGAGACACCGTCCTGTATGGTGCCGACCGGAAGACTCCGGTCGCGGTTCTCCGGAAGCGGAACTTCATCGATCGACCGACGACGACGATCGCGGTGCGTGGTAACCAGACCTGGACGTTGATCCTCACGCCCGCACGGCAGCAGCTGCCCTCGTCCCGGACGCCCAGGCACCCGTCAGCGCCGGCGCAGACCGCCGCGTGGGCGCATACTGCCGACCTTGCCCCCTCGATCTCCGTCCGTAGCAGGGCCACCGTGCACGTCAACACCGGCACCCTCACGATCACCGACCCGCACGGTGCCACCCACGAATGGCCGGCCGGGATCGGCGCGCCGAACACTCCCACCCCGGTCGGGGTCACCGGGTACCTCCAAGAGCGGTACCGTGACCCCGCGCAAGGACAACGGATCTACCCCATCCAGTTGACATCCCTCCACGCGACCGCAGCAGACGAACCCTACCGAGGCCACGACGGCGGCCTGATCGGCATCCATTACGCCACAGGACCGCTAGCAGTAGCCACCCACGGCTGTGTCCGTGTCCACACCGACACCATCACCGCGCTCACCGCGCTCCCGGTCGGCACCCCCATCACCCTGGAGCCATAAATATTCACGGGTTTGGTATCTCCGGTCGTCCTCGACGGCAGCGCCTCCTCGTCCCAGGTGTTCGGTGGGTTTCAAGGGGGAGTTGCACCAGGGGGTTGTTCGGGCCTGAGAGAAGTTGTGTCGACGACGGTACCCTCGCCATTGTCTTCACCGAGTTTCGGCGAAGTTTCCCGCGCCGTTCAGGAGCTGATGCGTTCGCATATGCGACGCTGGTTCTTTCGTTGTTCCCTCATGATGTAGGAGTGTCCCGTATGGCGCAGCAAATCACCACGAATCTCATCGATGACCTCACCGGTGACGTCATCGAACCCGGCACCGGGAAGACGGTCTCATTCGCGTTCGATGGTACCCACTACGAAATCGACCTCACCGACACCAACGCTGAACAGTTCCGGACCGTGGTTGCGGACTACATCGCCGCTGCCCGGAAAATCACCCGAAAGAACAGCACTGAGAAGCGCAGTACGAGCCGTAGTAACGCGGACGAGCTCGCTCGCATCCGGGAGTGGGCGGCTTCGAATGGGTACGAGGTGTCTGCTCGTGGTCGGATCAGTCAGACGGTGAAAGACGCATACGCCGCCGCCCACTGAGTGGTCAGTACGGGTGAGTGTCGCCGTCACTGCCCCGGCCTTTATCGGTCGTGGCGGCGACGCTCGTCTTGCACCTGCCGCACCAGACTGAGTGTACGCGGCAGCTCCGCCTCCACGGCCGGGAAGTCATCCTGGTCCGGGTCGAGGAGATTCACCGCTCGAATCGCACGGCGCCGTGCACCGACAAGACCCACGTCGGTAAGCCACTTGCAATGCGCGATACTCTTCCTCCACACCGTGCAGCGTAACCACCAACACTATTCCCCTTCTGCCCTGCAGCCCAACGAACTGGAGAACCGACCAGCATGCCGGTCCCGAAGACTCCCGCTCCCGTCCGCCCGAACCGGACTCCGCTCTCCGAAGTTGCCTATCAGCATCTCCTTGCCCAGATCAGCACCGGGACCCTCGCTGCCGGCGCGGCGATCGATGACAGCGCCGTTGCGGCAGAACTCGACATGTCGCCCGCGACCGTGCGGCAAGCAATCAGCCGACTGGTGGAGATCGGCCTGATCGACATGGCCCCGAACCGGTACACCCGCGTCGCGGAACCCTCCCCCGCACGCTTCATCGACACCATCACCGTCGCCGTCGCGCTCTGGCGTCTCGGCGGCCACCTCTTCCTCCAGCATTGCACCCCCGACCTCGCTGCGCAGTTCCACGACCAGGTGCAGGTCGTCACCGACGACATCGACACCTTCACCGATGGCGACGTCTTCATCGGCTCTGTCCTCGATGTGCTTGATTTCCTACCCAACCACTCCGGCAACCCCGTCCTCATCGACACTGCCGGACGTCTGCGCCCCGTGATTGCACATACCGCCCGTCTTGGTGAGACCGCCTACGACCTGCCCGGCACCGCCACCCTCATGACCGAGCTCGACAACGCGGTCCACAACGCCGACCCAGTAGCACTCGACGCTGCGCTCACCGTCATCGACCGCCTCGCCGATGAATTTATTACCCGCCACAACATCTGAAACGACGCACCACTGCCACTGCCACTGCCACTGCCACTGCCACTGCCAATCCACACACCTTGCCCGAGCCAAAGGGTATTCCTGGAGTGCAACGAAACGAACATCCCCGCAGCCTCCAACACCCTCACGAGGCACACCACACATTCCATCAAGGCGCTCTGCAAACGCCCCCGCCAAGGGCGTAACTCGCCGCAGAACGTCAGCGTCATGGTCGAGCAGCCCGGCTTCTGGAGTCGTTCCACGTCCCCATGTTTCGTCAGCAGCACGCCGCCACGAGTTTCGCGCGCACCCACATCGCGACGATTAGTGACACCGCGACCGTCACCGCCGAGGTCGCTAGATGAGCTGTGAGATCTTCTCCCTGAGGACTTCGATAGGCGCTGCCTCGACGGCAACGCCGCGCTCAGCACCTCCTACACTCACGCGGCCATTCGCTGGGCTGTTTACGTACCCAAGGTGACATGTCTGAACGGGCCCCGACGTGCTCGTGGCCGAGATACTCGGGCTCGGCGTTCATCGCCGCCTGAAGCACCGTTTTCGTGAGGTGGTTCAGCGGGCCGCCCGACCAATCGGGCCCACGCCCTGTTCCTTCGTTTCGGCGAGGCACGATCACCGGCCAGAACGACCCGTCCCGGCCCCGGGGGACTTCGATCTGGACGGACCCGATCTCGGTGAGCACCGCTTCCGTCCGGGTCCCGTTGCGCATGTTGTCATTCAGCGGTGCACCGCCATGCTCGTGACGGAGGTGCTCGGTCAACTCAGCGTCCGATGTGGTCCCAAGACGTACTTCGTGAGCTGGTTCAGCCCCTCCCGGGCCGACCAGGCTCACGCCCTGTTCCTTCGCCTGCGCGAGCAGCCGCTCGGCAAGGTCCTCCTGATCGATGATCACTCCGTCACGGGATCGATTATCGTCTCGTCGATGGCTTCGGACGTGTCAGCCACCGCCATCTCATCTCGGATCAAACCGGACCCGCCACGCCGTTATTCAGTCAGTCCCCAACGGACAGAGGAGCTGGCCGGCTACTGAGGCAGTTTCCCCAATCGTTTCCGAGCGCGGCCAGAAAGGTACACATGTGGCATGCTGATTATATCCATGAGGCACTGCTCGTGGGAGCGGATGAGAGAGAGGGTGCTGATGCGGCGGATGAACTGGTTGCAGCGGAGTGTAGTGGGGCTCGTGGCAGCGTGTGTGGCTGCTGGGGGCGCCCCAGCAGTTGCTGCTGATACCGCAGCGGGTGGCGGCGCGGCGGCGACCCGGATGGAGGGACCAGCCGTAATGAAGGGCCCATATGCCTGGCAGGTGCCAGTGGCGGGCGAACGTCCAGCGCTGGTGAATGGTTCCTCGGACGGGGCGGCTTTTTCGTTCCCTGCGGTCGGGCAGAACGGGCCGATCGTTGGCAGCGATAACGGGCTCTGCATCGCGTCGCTCTCGACGACGCCGTCCTCGACGTCAGTGCAGGCGCAGCGCTGTGATCAGTCAGCGTTGCAGACCTGGACCGTTGACCCGAACGGCAGCGTCCGACTCGCAGGACAAGCGAACTACTTCATCGGGATCTGGGTCAACGACAGCGCTGCCTCAACCTGGTTAGGTGGAGCCACAACCGCACACCCTCTCGACCTGTCACGGTTGTCCAGCCTGTCCGTGGGGGCACTACACGTGGCGGATGGGAACAACCAGACCGTTTCTAGTGGTGATTCGTTCGCACCCCTTGCCGCAGTCGCGAGGACCGTGTCTGGGCAACCTGTGCCTGGCGCTTCCGTAGCCTTCCAGGTCCAGGACGACGGCGACACCGGGACGGTGTTCCGTGACGCGAACCCGGACATCGTCGCCACCACCCCGGACGGTGTTGCAACCACCGACCGGGAGCTCGTCGCTGGTCCCCGTAACGGTGACGTGCGAGTCCGGGCGACAGCTGGGTCGGCGTTAGTGGAGTTCGTGTTGCATGTCGGTCCGGTCGTCGCGCAACGCGTGGTGATCGCGGCCGGGGACGACCAGTCCGCTGAAGCGGGCGCCCGATACGGCACCGACCTCGCCGCCCGTGTCGAGACCAACACCGGCCTCGGCGTCGGCAATATTCCCGTCACCTTCACCATTCGGGGCAACACCGGCACCCGGTTCGACACCACGAAGACCCCGAACGCGCGCCTGGCAGCGGATGGGACAAGCGTTGTCGTGACCAGTGCAACCAATACCAACGACCCTGATCAGACTGGCGCCGCGACCGCACCAACCATGATCGCTGGCCCACAAGCGGGCCCCTTCACGGTCGAAGTGGAAGCGGACGGCGTCACTAAGACCATCGACTTCTCCGAAAGCGTCGTCCCGGGAAACCCCACTCACCTGCAGGTCGATTCCGGTGACGGGCAAGAAACCGCCCCCTACACGCCCTTCGGTCACAACCTTCGCGTCAAGGTCACCAACTCCGCCGGCGCTGCCGTGCAAGGTGCCGGCGTGCAGTTCGAGATCCGCGGCGCGACCGGCACCACCTTCGCAGATGGCACCAGCACTGCGGACCGCAAAACTGATGAGAACGGTCTCACTGGCACCCCCCGCATCATCGCTGGGGACAGTGGCTCCGTGACTGTCGTCGCAACCGCGAGCAATGGCGCCGAAGTGTCCTTCCACCTCACTGTTACCGGCACCACGCACCTCGGCAAAAACCCCGTCACCGGACAGCGCCGGTAGCCCGCCCGAGAGCAGCCACACCCGATCTTCAGACTGATAACACGCGGGTCTGAAGATCGGTCGCTGCGAGGCCCCTCGGCTTCGGCTCGGCCGACGTCGAGGACTTCTTGCCACCCACGAGGCACCATCGTTTGGTTGCTGCTCGCGGCAGGTCCACAACGACCCGTCTAGGGCGTGTCTTGCAATTGGTGGAGCCAGGCGATGACGGCGTTGAGGACGACGGCGGCGCGGTAGACGATCGCGAGTTTGTCGTACCGGGTCGCCAGGCCTCGCCACTGCTTCAACCGACAGAAGCCGCGCTCGATGACGTTGCGCTGTTTGTAGTCGATCGGGTCGTAGGTGACGGGTCTGCCGCCGCGGAATCCGCGCCGCTTTCGGTGTCCTTGCTGGTCGCGGGGTTCCGGGATCACTGCCTCGATGCCGCGACCGCGCAGATGGGCTCGGATGGCTCGGGATGAGTACGCCTTGTCACCGCGGAGCTTCTCGGGTCGGGTGCGTGGCCGGCCGACTGGCCGAGCGACGCGAAGCTCGGCCAGCAGGGGCAGCAGCATCGGTGAGTCGCCGGCCTGCCCGGGTGTGATCAGTGTCACCAGCGGCAGCCCGTGCCCGTCGACGAGCTGGTGCACCTTCGTGGACAGGCCGCCGCGGGAGCGGCCGAACCCGTGGTCAGGCGGCTCGGACCGAGGATCCGTGTAATTCGATGAAGCCCCCTGTGGTGCGGGTGATGTTCGTGGCGTGCTGATGCGCACGGGCGATCGTGGAGTCCACCGACACCGACCAGTCCACCTGCCCGGCCGCGTCCGCCGCGGTCAAGAGCCGGTCGAGGACGATATCCCAGGTGTCATCGCCAGCGAGCCGGCGATGCCAAGCCCATACCGTCTGCCACGGCCCGAACGTCCGCGGCAGGTCCCGCCACGCGATCCCGGTCCGGTACCGGTAGATGATGCCCTCGACCATGCTCCTGGCGTCCGCGAACGGCCGCCCCGCGCGACCCGTCCGACCGGGCAACAAATCAGCGATCAACACCCACTGAGCATCCGAGAGCAACTGGAAGCGAGGCACCCCAACAGCATCCAGGAATCACGAGCAACCGATTACAAGACACGCCCTAGGTCCTCTCGCGTTACCGTCGACGTGCGCTCGGGCTGCCCCCCCCCACGTTCGATCGCAGCTGCTTGGGTCAGCCTCTAAGTTTGATCCGAGTGGTACCGGCCCCGGTCCTGCTTTTCCCCTTGCGGGCCGGGGCCGCTTCATGTCGGCGGCCTCTGCGCGCCAGCGAGCTCCTCGAGCACGGAAGCGTTGAGCGGGCCGCAGTTCAGTGCCGGCGGCCTGCGTTGTCTGAGCTGCCCCGCCTGCGGCGGCCTTTTCTGACTGATATGAGCCGGCTCCGCCAGCGGAGTGCTTGTCGAACACCGGAGGGGTTCGTTGTTTGCCCGGGAAGCCTTCGGCGGTTGCACGGACGAGGTTCCGGGGTACAAGCCGTCGCCACCGCCGCACGCGAGAACTTCCGACCGGCCCCGTCAGCTGGATCTCCTGCGTCGGCGGGAGGGGGCCGGTCAAAATTTCTCGGAGCGTCGCCGCTTTGGGCTTGCATCCCGGCCCCTCGTCCGATCGGCACTTCGTGCCTTCCCGGGCAAACAACGAAAGGGAGAGGAAGAAGGGCCGCCCCGTTGAGCTGCTGCAGCAGGACCGGGGTCGGATGATCGGTCGGCCAAGCCCATCCGCCGATCATCGGGCTGCAAGCCCGGGACTACTACCTCCGTGTCGACGGAACGACTGCTCCGTTGACCCGTCAGTCATCGGCCGGTTCATCGACATCACCGCGACCGGCACCACGGTGACGTTCCGCACGACGGCCAACCGGCCAGTGAACACGCCCGCTGCCGGGCGCAACGCCAAATCCGCCCTGTGTGTGCGGGAAGGCAGGAACAGCCCCGCTCCCCGCACACACAGTCTGTGCTCTCAGCCCCCGAGGACATCTCCGAGAAGATCCATCAGTGGATCGGTGAGGTCAAGCGAATTGAGGATGTCGTTGATCAGTTCATCCACGGTGTTGCTCCTTTGCATCAGTGCGCGGCGCGGCGGCCGTGCCCAGTTCTCTGAACGTCGCCGAACTCCTCGGCAACGTGTTCGTTTTACTCCGTCCAGCCGCGCTCGTCCGAACAGTGGGTCCTTACTTTCGTCTCACGGATACCAGCGCAGTTACAGGGACACGCCGTTAGATCCGAGCTGTGAATATTCGCTGATCTGCGGTTCTGGTCACGCTCGCATACGTCACTCGCCCGCGGGCGGTGCCACCGCGCGGAGGTAGGCATGCACTCTGAACCGCCCTGGTTTCTCTGCCGGCGGGTTACGGGTGGCTGGCGAGCTGCCTCGTAACGTGTGTGTCAGCGTAGTGGGCGTGTTCGTACTCGGCTGGTGGGAGCATGCCGAGGGTGGAGTGGAGCCGGCGGTTGTTGTACCGCTCGACCCACGCGGCGGTGGCGTACTCGACGTCATCGATGCTGCGATACGCGCCCGGGTGGAACACGTTGGTGCGGACGCACTCGGTCTTGTACAGCCCGTTGATCCTCTCCATGAGCGTTGTCACACGCGGGTCAGCCACGAGTCGACCGAGCCGTCAGGGCCGGCGACGAGGTACACATGCGCGGCGCTGGTGAGGCCGAGCGCAGTATTCGCGTGGACCAGTGGCGCGATCGCGTCGTTGGTCGCTGCGAACAGGAACCCGCAGTCCAAAGGGCCGTTGGCTGTTAGCGCGTGCACGGTGATCAATCCGGAGTACCGATCGCGGTTGAGGTAGGCGGGGAAATCCGCCGCACCATCGCACGCGCCAGCAGGTCCGCGTGCAGGTTGTCCCACGCGATCACTGGTTCGAACGGCGGGATCGGCACCGATACAGCCGGGCATCCCTCATCCGATGATGAAGCAGCGGTAGCGCGGAACTGGCAGATCATCCACCCGACCGCAGCCATAGCCACCAACGGCAAACCGAACCCGGCGCCGGCAGCGCCAGCCGCGGCCCCCACGATCGCGACGGCGATACAGCAAGCCTCGAGCGCGAGCGTTCGCATCAACGGCCGTGCGTGACGAGGCGCCGCATCAGATCGATCAACGCGTCCGCGTGCTCCTCCCGGATCTGCGGATCAGCCAGAGCAGCATGCTTATCGACAGCGGTGAGGTACTCGAACACGGCAGCGCGAGCGTCATCCCACCGCAGCGTCTGCTCAACCATCCGGTGATTGGTGATGAACTTCGGCGGTGTCGCTGACATCAACGTCATGCGGGTGATCCTTTCGACATTGAAACGGTTGAACACTAAACTACACATAACGACGGTGCGACCGGCGCTACCGTGAGGAGGTCAACGTGTTCGTTGGGATCGTCGCGACCGGGCCCGTCCGGCAGCTCGGCTGGCTTCAGACCTCACCTACCCCCTCGTCTGCGATGAGCTACAAACGGTCGGTAGAGGCACGCCGGGAGTACGCGGCCCTTGGGTTGGCACAGTTACGGTGCGCAAGGGCGGCGTTGGACGGCAGACAGAATCGTCTGTATGTTCAGAATATGAGCGGTTACTTGTTAGCAACGTTGGGCCTGGTCGGGATCGTCGCAATGACGGCGCTTCTCTCCCGTTCCCTGGATACGTATGTGCAGCGACTCCAGCAGCGGCAGCAGCCCGACCGGCCGGATGCCACCACCGCCCACTCTGAGCTGTGAGTGCTGTGGCCGCGCCTGGACCTGAAGGCAATAGGCATCTTGACCGCCACGAGACGTCGGACTATGCGGTTTCGCATGCACTGTCTGCCGGCTGGTATGTCGACCCTGGCGGGGCCATCCGATGGTGGGATGGACACGGATGGACGAACATAGTCCGTGCGCGAGCCCGCAACCCGCTGATCGAGTCAGCGCTCCCCTGCGTGCCCTCAAGGAGCCAGCCATGGGCTCCTGTTACGCAACGTTCTCGGCTGGATTGACGTCATGCGCCTCACATCAGCTCTCACCGGCTCCCACAGTGATCTCGACAACGGGATGGACGAGCGGAATGGATCGACGCATGCGGTCCTCGAGGCGCTCCTCCAACTGCACCTCTCTTACAATGCCGCGCTGGAACGGATCTGCGCCGCCGCAGGCACCAACACCACAGCAGCGGCCGCGCTTCGGGAGATCATCAGTGCTGAACGCCTCGGATCCCCGCTTGGCCGCAGCGACCTTGCCCTGATCCTCTGCATCAGCACCCCAAGCGTGACGACCCTGCTACACACCCTTGAAGAGGCCGGCTTAGCAGTACGGGTGCCGCACCCCACCGACCGACGCTGCACCCTCATCCGTAGTACGCCTTCGCTCAACGCGGGTCTCGTCGCCCTGGACGATCGCATCAAATCACTCGCCGCCACCCTTGCCCCCGAAGACGCCCACACCATCACACGCTTCTTCAACCACGTCTCCGACGTCCTCGAAAACCCCCACTGAGCCAAGGCCCCTCCCTGCAGGCGCGCCCGCGGGGTAAGAAAGGGGGCGCCATTTGCACCTCGGATTGGCATCCTCTGGCTACGCGGTATCAGTTGCCCCGTCCACTTAGACAAGGTCAGGCCACACCGCGCCAAGAGCTCCAGTGTGGTCAGGATGCGACAAGGAAGCAGTAGCCGGCAGCCCAAAGCAGCGTCGCCGCAACGATAATTAACGCCACGCGAACGCGTTGCCGGTGCGCGCTTCTCGAGCCCTTCCGCAATCGTGTGCGCTGCCATGCAAGTACGGAGTGTGCTTCCTCGAGGACGGGTCTGCTGCACGGATATGTGACATCTGATCTGGCTTGCCCGGTGGGGGCCTGGAAGGATGCACTCGTGCCCAAGCCCTGCCCGCAGGAGTTCCGCGATGACGTCGTCCGGGTCGCTCAGAATCGTGAGCCGGGAGTGACGATCGAGCAGATCGCCGCCGACTTCGGTGTCCACCCGATGACGTTGACGAAGTGGCTTCGCCGCGCAGCCGTCGACGACAGGGAACGAACAGGAACCACGCGCGCCGAGTCCGAGGAGGTCCGTGAGCTGCGGCGCCGGAACCGGCTCCTGGAGCAGGAAGTCGAGGTGCTCCGACGGGCGGCGGCGTATCTGTCGCCGGCGAATCTGCCGGGAAAGGCTCTACCCACTCGCGAGCGAGATCGCCGCGGACGGGATCCCCGTCGCGGTGACGTGCCGGGTTCTCAAGCTCTCCCGTCAGCCCTACTACCGGTGGTTGGCGGCTCCGATTTCGCAGGCCGAGGTGATGGCGGCGTATCGAGCGAACGCGTTGTTCGATGCGCACCGCGATGATCCCGAGTTCGGGTACCGGCTCCTCGTCGACGAGGCCCGCGATGCCGGCGAACCGATGGCGGACCGGACCGCGTGGACGATCGTGTCGGACAACGCCTGGTGGAGCGTGTTCGGGAAGAAGCGTGGCAAGAACGGCAAGAAGCCCCGCCCCGCAGTCCACGACGACTTGTGCACGGTGACCGACGAGCATGGTCGGGTCCGGCACGTGTTCACCGCCGCGACGCCGAACCGGCTGTGGTTGACCGACATCACCGAGCACACCACCGCGGAGGGCAAGCTCTACCTCTGCGCGGTCAAGGACGCCTACTCCGGACGCATCGTGGGGTACTCGATCGACTCCCCGAATGAAGTCGCAGCTGGCAGTTTCGGCGTTAGAGAACGCGGTCCGGATGCGTGGCGACGTGGCCGGTTGTGTCCTGCATTCGGATCGAGGATCGCAATTTCGGAGCCGGAAGCTGCGTCGGGCACTCACCTGCCACGGCATGGTCGGATCGATGGGCAGAGTCGCTTCCTGTGGTGACAACGCCGCGATAGAGGGCTTCTTGGCGCTCTTGCAGAAAAACGTCCTGAACCGACGCGCGTGGGCAACGCGTGAAGAACTACGAATCGGAATCGTGACGTGGATCGAACGGACCTACCATCGGCATCGCCGTCAGGCCCGCCTCGGCCGATTGACGACCCATCGAGTTCGAAACCATCATGAAGACGAACGTCGTACTGGCGGCGTGACTAGAACCGTCGCCTATCCGTGCAGCAGACCCTTACTGTTCGACGTGGCGGGACAACGACCTGCAAGCGGAAGCGGAACGTCTCGCGCGTCGCGTCGCGCAGGCCACCGGCGCCGATGTGCGGCAGCTCACCCACGGACATCACGGCCGCGGCGATCGGGCCGGTCGGTGTCGTTGACGCCGCCGGAAGTGAACCCGGTGCCGCAGCAGCTGCGCTGCCGCAACGGCGAGAGCATGTTCCGCATCCACCGCGCGGAGCAGTACACGTCGGAGAAGACACTCCGCACCGAGGAAACGGTCCTGCATGCCGCCCGCACAGCAGACGGGTTCAGCATGCCCGCCGCACGCTTCGATGCCGCGATCGCTCGCTTCAACGCCGCCCAGGTCCCTGACGGCCGCCACGCACTGAACGCCGGGCAGATCGCGTTGGCGCGCCACTTCGCAACCGCGGGCACCCGTATCCGGACCGGGATCGGCCCCGCCGGGACAGGGAAGACGACCGCGATGCGTGCCACCGTGTATGCCGTCGAAGACGGCGGTGGCCGGGTCCTCGTGCTAGGCACGACCGCGAAGCGCACCGGTGTCCCCGTCGCATTGACCGGAACACGCTGCTGCTGGTCGATGAAGCATCGATGGCGGGCACGCCCGAACTCGGACGGCTCCTTGCCCTTGCCGATGAGCACGGCGCGGCCCTGCTGCCGCTGGGCGACCCGGCGCAGCACGGCTCAATCGGTGCCGGCGGCATCCTGCGCCTGCTGGACCGGGAGACCGATGTTGCCCGGTTGAACGAGGTGTACCGCTTCTCCGGCCCAAAGGCGAAGGAAGAAGCCGCGGCGTCGCTGCAGATCCGCGCCGGCAACGTGGAGGGGCTGAACTTCTATATCGAGAACGGCCGCGTGTTCGCCGGTACCCGTGACAAGGTCATGGATCGGGTCTACGTCGGCTGGAAACGCGACATCGACGCCGGGAAGTCATCGCTGATGATCGTCGGCACGAGCGAAGAAGTGTCTGCGTTGAACGCCCGAGCGCGCGCTGACCGCGGCACCGCCGGTGCTGTTGCGCGGGACGGACACGCCCTCGCGGACAGCAACACGGTCAGTGTCGGAGACACGATCCTGACCCGCAACAACGACCGCCGGCTCCGGATGAACCAGGGCAAGGACTGGGTGCAGAACGGCGACCTGTGGACGGTGACCGCGGTCGGCCCGTACGGGGTGATGGCCAAACACCACGGCCACGGCGGCACCGTCACCCTGCCACTGACCTACGTGGACGAGCATGTACAGCTGGGCTACGCGTCAACCAGTTACGGCGTGCAGGGCGACACCGTCGGCACATCCGGGTCCGTGATCGACCCGGACCGCAGCACCTGGGCTGAGGCGTACGTCGACACGAGTCGCGCGAAGGAAGAGAACCGGATCTACGTCGTCATCGACAAGCCGTTGGACTCCTCCGGCCACACCGACGACGAACGAGAACAGTCCATCCGTGGCGCGTTGGAACAGATCCTCGCCCGCGACATCGCACCGAAGTCCGCGACCGAGACGATGCGCGCCGAACAGGACGCCACATCCAACCTCGCGACGTTGCTGCCCCAGTACGACCACGCCCGCACCGCCGCGCTGGACCCGAAAGCGATCGAACGCGCCGAGGGTGCGGTGCGGGCGGCGTTGCCGAAGGAGCTCGCCGATCGGATCATTGATGACGAAGCATGGGCGACGTTCGCAGCGCGCCTGTCGACCACGACCTCGCCGGCACGCACCTGCCGTCCACCCTGAGCGGGTTGGTGCGGCGGCGGGACCTCGACACGATCGATCCGATCAAGTCTCCGGCGCGGGTGTACTGGTGGCGGCTTGGTCCGGTCACCACGATCGGCACCGACCTGGAACCCATCGACGGGCTCCCGAAGTGGATCACCCCGTTCAACCAGCACCTCGGCGCACCCGAGGTGCGCACCTGGCTGCAGACGCAACAAGGCCTGATGCGAGACCGCGTGCAGTTCCTCGTCGACCGGGTCATCACCGATCCGCCGGCATGGGCAGAACCTTTCGGCGCCGTCCCCGAGGATCCGAAGCGGGCTGCGCAGTGGCGGGAGGGCATTGGCCGGATTGTTGCGTATCGGGAAGCGTTCGGCGTGCCGACAGTGAGGCTGTCCTGTCCGAGGAGTCGCGGGGTGCGCACGCCGTGATGGCATGGCGGACGCCCGCGCCGCCGGCCTGGACCTCCGGAGCCGCAGGAACGCCTGGCTCGCGAGCAGGCGACAACGACCGCGACGCTGACGCACACGGCGGCGGCGGTTGACGTGGACGGGCTGCTGGAGCGTTGGCCGGCGTGGGTTCGCCAGTACGGTGTCGAACCGCATGATGGTGCTGATCGGGAAGCAAGGCGAGTCCAGCTCGCGACCGTCGCCGCGTACCGGGACGACCACGGCATCCCGGATGAGGTGCTGCGAATCCCGAGCCCTGGCCATGTTGACCGGGCCGAGCGGCACGCGTGGGCAGTCGCCGACGAGGCGCACGAGGACCTCCGCCGCACTGGGTGGGTCCGCGACCGCGACGGCGCCGACCGGAACACGGCTGGTGCGGCCGTGGATGTGCCGGCGAACCCGGCACGAGTGTCGAAGTTGCGGCCGGAGTACGCCGGCATCGATCCGGTCGACAAGACCGCGTATCAGCCGGGCGAGATCGCGCAATGCGATCTCTGGTTCCCCGAGACTCCGATCCCGGTCGCGGCTGGTCAGGACCGCGTCCTGCCTGTGCTGGTGATGGTCCTGGGGTTCTCCCGCACGATCACGGCACAGATGATCCAATCCAGCCCACAAGGACGCTGCAGCACGACTCCGGGCCGCGTTCAACACGCGGCTAGCATCATCCCGTCGGCACGCGGACGGGCATCCCGTCGCGATCCGCGCACTGACGGACTACGACACCCTCTTCGGCGTTGACTTCGACCCCGCGCGGACCACCACCGTGCCGGAAGCCACCTGACCAGGGGTTGTCCGATTCCTGGACCTTTGTAGATTTAGGGCGCTTTTGCCATCCTCAATAAAAGGAGAACACCCCTGATGACACCCACCCGAACCGCTGACGAGACCACTACCTCGAGTCCACCGACGGAGCGGGTCGGCTCACGGCTGGCTTACCTGGCTCGAGCGTTGAAGACCCCACGATCGGGAAGGTCTGTGAAGAGCTCGGCGATCGCGCCCGCGAGGAGAACTGGGCGCACGAGGAATACCTCGTCGCGGTCCTGGAACGGCAAGTCGCGGACACGGAGTCCGCCGGCACGATCATGCGGATCCGGACCGCGCACTTCCCGCAGGTCAAGACCCTCGAGGACTTCAACCTCGACCACCTCCCGTCTCTCCGCCGCGACGTGTTGCCGCATCTGGCGACGAGCACGTTCGTTGCGAAGCGGGAGAACGTGGTCCTGCTCGGCCCGCCCGGGATCGGGAAGACCCACCTCGCGATCGGGCTTGGCGTGAAGGCACCCACGCCAGCCACTCGGTGCTGTTCGACACGGCGAACAACTGGATCGCTCGCCTCGCGGCCGCGCAACACAAGGGCCAGCTCGAGCAGGAGCTGAAGAAGATCCGCCGCTACAAGCTGATCATCGTCGACGAGATCGGCTACGTCCCGTTCGACACCGACGCCGCGAACCTGTTCTTCCAACTCGTCGCATCCCGTTACGAGCAGGGGTCGATCATGGTCACCAGCAACCTGCCGTTCAGCCGGTGGGGTGAGACGTTCGGTGACGACGTCGCCGCGGCCATGATCGACCGGCTCGTTCACCACGCGGAAGTCCTCACACTCTCTGGCGATTCCTACCGCACCCACGGCCGCCGCGAGCTTCTTGGACAGAGTGGCCGGGACGACAAGAACTGACCCCAGGGGGTCAAGATTCAGACGGCAAAAAGGGACGAACCTTCACTCGGCATTGACACCGTCAGGTTGGTGACACTCGGGCTGCGGGCGTGAGTCCGTGGCTCGAGTGGATCCGCTCAGTGTTGTAGTGCTCGATCCAGGGCGCAAGAGCGTCGGCGCGGGCTTGGTTGCTCGTGATGGGTTGCCGGTAAGCCTACTCGGCTGCAAGGGTCCGTTTAAAGCGTTCGACCTTGCCATTCTGCCACGGGCAGTGCGGCTTGATGAACTTCTGCTTCACTTGCAGCCACGCGACGGCGTCTCTGAACGCGGTCGAGTGGCGGTAGGCGAACGCGTTGTCGGAGATGACCCGTTCGATCCGGCTCAAGCCGTGCTCGGCGAAGTAGGCGGCAGCCCGGGTGGGAACTCCGCGGCCATGGTCCCTTTCTCGTCCGGGTGGACCTCCGCATAGGCCAGGCGGGTGTGGTCATCGACCGCGGCGTGGACGTAGTCGAACCCGATCGGATTTCTCCGGTCACGCGTGCTCGCGGCACAGCCATGGATCTGCACCGTCGGGATGGCAACTATGGCCAAACCCACCGAACAAGTGGGCTCGAAGTTGGCCTACCTGAACGATGGAGAGAACCGTCCACACACCACACGAACGAGAACCCCCATGCCAGGAGAGCAACGTGGAATCGCCGGGTACCTCACCGCGCCAGTCCTGCTCCTGGGGCTGCTCTTCGCCGCCGCGGATGTCGCAGACGGCATCGCGGGTGCACCGGCACCAGCTCACGATGGAAGCTACCCAGCCTCTGTGTTCGGCACATCCGTGCGCCCCGACGTCGCACTCATCCTGATCTTCACGATGCTGACTATCGGCGCCGCGATCTCGCCGTGGCGACGAGCGCTCGGAATCGCCAAGTCTCGCGTTGGATTTGTAGGAAATCTTCGAATCGCTCCCGTTCGCGCTGCTGGAACGCGTCGAAGCTCTCTGGTCTATCTGCCATCGTTCTCTCCCGGGTTCGTTCGATCGCCACCCTGACGATCTGATCAGAAGATACGCTCCCGTTTAGGATGATTTCCAGCACCGGTCGTCGCTGTCAAGCAGAAGTGGGCCACCGGAGGTGGAGTAGCTCTCTTATTTGGAGAGGGGGTGGGCCCCCTCTCCAGAAAAGAGCTATCGTCGGCGCGGTCACAGGTCGAGAGTTGCCGCTACCTCTGCCTCGATGCCCTCGCCAAGAGCCGCCTCGCCTTCGTTTCCGGGAAGGAGGTGAACACCAATACCGCCCTCGAGCTCCGCGCGTACACCCCATCGAGGGAACACACGGCTGGACCCTTCCAAGGACTTGCCCGACAGTGTCTCCGCCATCCTGAGGTCGCGACGTTCCGTCGATAGCTGCTGCTCAGCGGGTAGCAGTCGGCTTGCGGGTTGCGGATATCCGAGGCGCGCTCCGGTACCCGCGAGTGTAGGTATCAACGTGGATCAACCGTTTCGCTCAGGCCGTTCACCTGGCCAACCCGAACCGCTGGCATGTTTCGCGCCGCGCTCTCTCCTTCGCTTTCATCGCATCCTGGAGTTCTCATGAAGAAGGTTTTGACGGCGCTTGCTGCGCTCGTCCTCGCTGCTGCCGGTGTGCTCACTGGCACGACCGCCGCAAACGCGGCAGGTACCGCACTGTTCTGTTCTGGTCAGGAGATCCTGACGTATACCCCTGCCCCGGCAATGGCTTTCACCGACACGTTGACCGTGCATGAGGAGTCGTACAACTGCCAGAACAACGCGTACGGCATCACTGGCACCCTGTTGCCTTCTGCCACTGTGGAGACTCTGTCTTCGAGCTGCACGACTGGTATTCGCCCCAATGAGCAAGAAACCGTGACCTACGGGTGGAACGACTTGGAATCGAGCACCGTGACGTACACCCGGTTTAGCACGACGGTGAACAACAACCGGTTCAACGTCACCGCACGCGGCACCATCACGAACGGTCTCCTCGAGGGCGCGACCGTGATCCGTACCAGTTCGCTCACCTCACTGCGGAACCTCTGCGGCGCGCTCACCGCGGTGCAGACCTCCGCCAGCAACACCACCATTCAGGTCCTAGCGCCGTGATGACGCCCCATCTCAACGCCGAGCACTGACCGGATCGGCGGTGACTCGAGGGAGACCAAGCAGTTGGGGCCCTGCCGCCATTTTGGTGGCGGGGCTCTGCTGCGTTGCCGTGGGGTCAGGTGCCTGTTGGCGGTGTCAGCGTGGTGCCGCATTTTCAGCGCACCTGCGGGAGTCATGGCCGGCGAGTGGCGCTCGGTTACGGTGGTGTGTGGAGGGTTTGATATGGGTACTCGCTGAATCGTTTCCGGCACGCGGCGGCGAATCTGCCCATGTGGCGGAACCCGCACCGGCGGGCTATGTCCGCAACGGACGCCGTACCCGGTGGCAGTGTGCGGAGTTCGGTGCGGGCCCGGTCCAGGCGGATTCCGCGGAGATACACCATCGGCGAGCAGCCCAATTCCCGTTGGAATGTGTCCTGCAGGCCGCGAACGCTGAGTCCTGCTGCGGCTGCGATGTCTGCCGTGGTGACGGTTTCGTGTGCATGGTCGTGGAGATACGTGGTCGCAGCGGTGACCCGGTCGTTTGTCTTGCCAGTTCCGGTGGGATGCGGTTCGCCGCGGAGCGGGTAGAGCTGGAGCAGGGCGCGGGCAACGTTACGGCGAGCATCCTGCCAGGCGGCGGAACCGGGGCCGTCGTCGCGGAACGCTGCGACGACTTGAGCGAGGCAGGATCGTCGGTCCGAGCGGGGGCGTGTGGGCGCGTGTGCTGGAGAGACGCAGGGTCTGCCCCGAGTTTGGTTGGACGGCCAATCGACTTCGGTGACGCCCAACGCGCCCGCTACCGCAGGCACAACGTCGTCGAACGCTGCTTCAACAAGCTCAAGCAATGGCGCGGGATCGGGATGCGCACTGACAAGCTTGCCCGCAACTACCACGCCGGACTCCGCCTCGCCTCGGCACTCCACTGGCACGCCACCACCTTTAGCAACACGCCCTAAGGTCGGGGGCACGTTCACGGCAGCTTTCCGGGGCACATCGTCGGCAGGGATGGGGTCATTCGATCAGGCCGTACTCGCGGGCAAATCTCGCAGCTGCGCCCCTGGTCGGAGCACCGACGCGCTCCATGATGTGCGCGATGTGGGATTTAACCGTCGCTTCCGAGATACACAGTCGCTGCGCGATGGCCCGGTTCGTGCGCCCTTCGCCGAGCAGGGCGAGGACCTCGACTTCTCGCGCGGTGATCCGCGGAGCCGGGGTTCCGGGGTCGGCGTGCATAGTCGGGATGAAGAACGGCTCGCCCGCCATCGCGGCCCGGGTGGCCGTGACCACTTCCGATGGATTCGCGCCCTTGAGGACGAACCCCACCGCTCCCGCTTCTTCGGTGCGGGAACGATCTGCGGGAGTCGAGTGTCCGGACAGGATGACGATCCGAGGTGGTTGCGGGAGGCGTCGGAGTGTCCGCGTGAGCTCGATCCCGGCGAACCGTCCGCCTTCTGCCCCGAAGTCCAGGTCCACCAGGGCGACGTCTGGGCGCAGGTCTTGCGCCACGCGATGTGCTTCCTCCGGCGACGCTGCCTCGAGCACGGAGAATGGATCGCCGCTGGTCTCGAGTGTGTGGCGGACACCGGCACGTACGAGTGCGTGGTCGTCGGCGATGAGGACGGAGGTCGTCGACGCGCTACGTGCGTCGGCGTCGTATGGGATGCGGTGGTAGGTCGCTTGGGCCGTGGTTCCGTCGGCGTCCGAGGCCAGGTGGAACGTACCTCCGATTTCCGCGACACGTTCCCGCGTCGACCGGAGGCCGAAGCACCTGCCGGACCAGATTGCACGCTCCTCCGTTGACGGGTTGATTCCGACCCCGTCATCGTCCACGCGGACGATGACGTCGTCGGCACCGACGTTGATACGGATGGTCGCGTGATGCGCCCGGGCGTGCTGCACCACGTTCGCCATGAGGCTCTGCACGATCCGCACGGCGGTGATCTGGTCTGTTGGGTTGAGCTTCAACATTGTCTCGACCTGGATCTTCACCGTCAGTCCGAAGCGCTGCCACTGCGACTCGGCAAGGAAACGGAGGAACCCCTCGAGTCCGAGGTCGTCAAGCCGCGGGGGTGCCAGCGCTCGGACGAAACAGCGCGCGTCGGCGAGGAGCCGCTCCGCGATACGGTCCGCTGCGAGGACACCGTCGATCTCCGTAGATGGAAGCGCGACGGACGTACTCGATCGGAGGAAGTAACGCAGAGTTGCGAGGTCTTGAATCAGGATGTCGTGGATGTCCCGGGATAGGCGGGCCCGTTCGGACAGGACCCCCTGCTCGTACCCGGTTTGAAAACTGCTGTCCATTCCTGTTGCTCCGGAACGGGCCTGGGCCGAGCGGCGCGACCACGCCACTCGGGCCCCGGCCGGTGTCATCCGAGGATGAAGTTGGCTCGGTCCTGGAACTGGAAGAAGCTCCAAAAGCTACCCGCCTCGACATAGGCGTTACCCGGGTAGAACCCACGCGCTTCCTTCGTGATCGACCATAGCCCGTCCGACTGGACCTCGGTCGCCCCATAAGGCGTGCACGGTTTCCCGATCGTGCAGCCAGTGACTGTGATGATGTCCCCCGGGATACCCCTACCCCGGACGGTCAACCGTGTCGAACTCGCAGACAGCACACTTCCCTCTTCAGGGCTCTCGATGAGGACCTGCTTGACCTGGACAGTCAGGGGATCAGAGGTGTTGCTTCGGCCGTCCTTGTCCTGGAGTGCCGTGACCGTCAGGCGTGGCTCGTCCCGCTGTCCTGAAGCCCATTCCAGCGACCAGGTGCCCTCCTTCGTCACGTCGACCCTGGGGGACCCCGGAAGTGGAGTGTGCTTCTCGTCGGCGAGACGGATCCGCGCTCCAGCCTCTCCGGTGCCGGTGAGCCGCATCGTCGGTGAGACCTCGTTGCGCGGGGGAGCGATGATCGTTGGTATTGCCAATGATGGCTGCGCCGCGACCGTCGCCTGGTAGTAGGCGGGGTTACTGCCGGGAGATTCCGGTGTAGTGACCTTAATTGCGAACGCACCGGACGTGGTACCGGCGGTCATGGCGGGCGCGGTAGCGAGACCAGACGCATTGGTGGGCACCTTCACCACGGAACGTCCGGGCTCGCCAAAGTAGGAGCCGGTCTTACCAGTGATTTCGTATTGCACGACGGCGTCGGGAACCAACCTCCCGCCCATCTCGCGGACTTCGTTGCGGAGGTTTTTCGCGAACGCTTCGCCGGCTCGGGCTGTCTGGTTGTCAACGTCTCCGAATCCGCTTATCTCCCATGCTGGCGCGTCGCTCCTGCTGTCGGGGGTCGCGACGGCAGGGAGAGCCGACACGGCGGCGCCTCCGATGCTCAACATCGCGGCCATGCCGGCCCCTGCCGCCGCCGTCAGCAGCCGCAAGCGCTGATGCTTCTTGAACATGCTCTCTCCTTTTCCTGGCCAGTGCAGAAGCCTCGGAGCAGGCGGAACGAGCCAGTCGCTGTCCTTGGCCGCTTCGGAGGCTGTCCTCGAAGGGTAGGAAGCGTGCTTATGGTCGCGCATCGTCACAATTGTGGATCTCCATCGAGGGCAAGTACCGAGACGACAACGGAGCGACTGCGGTGATGTCACGCTTCGTCGGATTGAGAGCGGGCACGTGCTGCCGGAGCGCGTTGTCGCTGCCGCGTGAAGGTTCACCCCGGAGTGCCGTGGTGGGTTCTAGTCATCGTCGCAACACTCGATCGATCGTTCGATGACCGTAGCAGCGCGGTGAAGAGCTGGGCTGGTGACCGATCGCTCAGCACTTGTCGTGGGCGGTTGTTGAGCTCGTGCTCGACTGCGAGGAGGTGTTCACGAAAGTGCGTTCGGAGGTTGGTGCCCTTTGGGAAGTACTGCCGGAGCAGCCCGTTCGTGTTCTCGTTGCTGCCGCGCTGCCACGGTGAGCGTGGGTCGGCGAAGAACACGTCGATGCCGTACTTCTCAGAGATCGTGCGGTGTCGAGCCATCTCTGTGCCCTGATCCCAAGTGATGGACCGGAACAAGCCCGGCGGCAGGTTGCTCATGCGATCCCCGATCGATGCGCTGAGGGTGTCGCTGTCACGGCTCGCCAGGTGCAGCAGCCGAACCGTTCGGGTGGTGCGTTCGACTAGTGTGCCGATCGCGGAACCCTGTCCCCGGCCGATGACGAGATCGCCCTCCCAATGCCCGGGCTCGGCACGGTCTTCGGGCGCGAACGGCCGATCCCGGATGGTGAGCATCGGTTGCTCGAACCAGTGGCGACGTCGATCGGCTTGCACATGCGCACGACGCCGGCTCCGCCCCGGACGCAGCGGCGAGGAGACGAAGGGTGCCACCACTACCGGGTGCACGAGCGCGGATCCGGGCTCCTAGGGCGTGTTGATCAAGGGGTTCGGGTTGTTCGTCGGTGAGTCTTGATGGGTGACGCGTCGCGAGATCTCTGATGAGGTGTGGGTCGTTCTGCAGCCGATGCTGCCAGCGGTGAAGACCACGGGAAGGCCGTGGACGGATCATCGCTCAGCGAGGGGATGGTGTGGAAGTACCGGACCGGAGCGCCGTGGCGGGATGTGCCGGAGCGGTTCGGGAAGTGGAACTTGGTCTACAAGCGCTTCAACCGGTGGGCCGCGGACGGCACCTGGGAGCAACTACTCGCGGAAGTCTACAAACTCGCGGACGCGACCGGCGAGGTGGACTGGGTGGCATCGATCGACTCGACGATCGCGCGCGTGCATCAGCAAGGTCGCATCCCACACGGCGGCGGGTGGCGTGTGCACGGCCGCGGGTCTGCCCAGGACCGCGCCGCGGGAGTGAAACGCGACCGCGCAGCCCGGCAGGGCGCGAGCGGGTCTCGCGGGTTCCGGTTTCTGCACCATGCCGTCGATGACCACTCCCGGTTGGCGTATTCAGAGATCCACGACGACGAACGCAAGGGCACTGCTGCAAGCTTCTGGGTCCGCGCGAACGCGTTCTTCGCTGCCGCTGGTATTCACGTCGAGGCCGTGATGACCGACAACGGTTCCTGTTACCGTTCCCGCGAGTTCGCCACCGCACTCGGCGACGCCAAGCACCGGTTCACCAAGCCCTACCGGCCCCAGACCAACGGGAAGGTCGAACGGTTCAACCGGACCCTCGCCTCCGAGTGGGCCTACGCACGCCCCTACGCCAGTGATGCAGCCAGGACCGCGACGTACGCGGACTGGCTGCATCACTACAATCACCACCGACCACACACCGGCCTCGGCGGCCAAACCCCATCAGATCGCGTCCACAACCTCACGGGGAACTACACCTAGGGCGTGTCTTGTAATCGGTTGCTCGTGATTCCTGGATGCTGTTGGGGTGCCTCGCTTCCAGTTGCTCTCGGATGCTCAGTGGGTGTTGATCGCTGATTTGTTGCCCGGTCGGACGGGTCGCGCGGGGCGGCCGTTCGCGGACGCCAGGAGCATGGTCGAGGGCATCATCTACCGGTACCGGACCGGGATCGCGTGGCGGGACCTGCCGCGGACGTTCGGGCCGTGGCAGACGGTATGGGCTTGGCATCGCCGGCTCGCTGGCGATGACACCTGGGATATCGTCCTCGACCGGCTCTTGACCGCGGCGGACGCGGCCGGGCAGGTGGACTGGTCGGTGTCGGTGGACTCCACGATCGCCCGTGCGCATCAGCACGCCACGAACATCACCCGCACCACAGGGGGCTTCATCGAATTACACGGATCCTCGGTCCGAGCCGCCTGACCACGGGTTCGGCCGCTCCCGCGGCGGCCTGTCCACGAAGGTGCACCAGCTCGTCGACGGGCACGGGCTGCCGCTGGTGACACTGATCACACCCGGGCAGGCCGGCGACTCACCGATGCTGCTGCCCCTGCTGGCCGAGCTTCGCGTCGCTCGGCCAGTCGGCCGGCCACGCACCCGACCCGAGAAGCTCCGCGGTGACAAGGCGTACTCATCCCGAGCCATCCGAGCCCATCTGCGCGGTCGCGGCATCGAGGCAGTGATCCCGGAACCCCGCGACCAGCAAGGACACCGAAAGCGGCGCGGATTCCGCGGCGGCAGACCCGTCACCTACGACCCGATCGACTACAAACAGCGCAACGTCATCGAGCGCGGCTTCTGTCGGTTGAAGCAGTGGCGAGGCCTGGCGACCCGGTACGACAAACTCGCGATCGTCTACCGCGCCGCCGTCGTCCTCAACGCCGTCATCGCCTGGCTCCACCAATTGCAAGACACGCCCTAGGACATGTACTGGTACGCACCGCATGGCGTGTGTCCGCTGCAGTTCAACCGCGCATGGATTCCTGCCGCGGTCACGGTGGGGTGAGCACGTGGTCGAGATATATCAGGTGCCGCGGTTGATGGGTGTGGTGAGCCAGCGGGACCAGGCTGTTCGAGAGGTGTGGGCGGCGTGGGCGGCCAGGGTGCGGGTGTGATCGCGGTCTGCGGAGGTTGCTGCGCTGATCGCGTCGCACCAGGATGTGGCGGTGTCGTTGGCGAGGTAGCGGTTGTCGGGGTAGAGATCGGCGATGCTTGATCCGGTCGGGCCGATTGCGGGTGTGCCGAGTTCGAGTGATCGGATCGCGATGCCGGATTGGAAGAATCGTTTGTAGGGCACGAGTACGGCTTGGGCTGTCGCGATCAGGGTGTCGAGGTGTTCCTCTGGCACGAACTCGTCGGTGACTGTCCACCCTGCGATGCTCGGCCAGCCGCGGCCGATGATCTCGAGCCGATACCTGGTGTCGAGACGTTCCCCGATTTCCGCGAGCAGGGTGAGGTCGCGGTCGGGTTTGAATTGTCCGAGCACGCGCACAACAGGTTGTTCGGATGCGGGTTCGGGCTGTGGTGTGGCGGTGCGGGGGAATACTGGGTGGGGCAGGAGTTCCGGGGTGGTTTCCGGGCTGTCGGTGGTGAGCGCGGTGTGCGCGGTGGTGCTGTGCACGATGAGTTGGACGGCGCAGGCGAGCGCGCCGGTGCGGCGGGAGAGGGTGCTGTATCCCCGGGCGTGTACGAGTGGTCGAGGATCGTGCATGACGAGCGCGGACTCGATGCGACGGCCGAGGACGGTGTGCATGATCAACCGGTCGAGGTGTCCGAGGACGGGCCAGGTCACGATGACGCGGGCGTCGGAGCGTCGGGCGGTCCGTCGGGCGGACCATAGTGCGGTGATGTAGCGGCGTGCCCAGTCGAGGCTGGACCTGCCGGTGATGCTCGGTTCGTTGACATGCGAGACGGACACTCGTGCCCCTGTGTGGTCGAGTGCATCGGCGAGTGCTCGTGTGTAGTGCTGCAGCGCTCCGCCAAGAGGGTTGACGATGATGACGTCGTTGGTGCTCACGCGACTGCACCTGCCGAGTGCGTCGGGGTGGGGTAGGGGTGTTCCTGTGAGGTGTGTAGCCAGATGTCTGCGCTCAGGCGACCGTCACGGACGGGGAGAGCAGCGCGGACTTGGTCACGGTCTAGGGGTGCGCGGAGGGCGTCGGCGATCGCGGTGGCGAGGTGATCACGGAACGTGTCCTGTGCGAGCGGGAGAACGGTGTGGCCGTGTTCGGTCAGCCATGGTGCAAGGCCGGTCTGATCGGTGGTGATCACGGTCAGGCCGGCGGCGAGGGCTTCCTTGATCGGCAAGCCAATCTGCTCCTTCCAGCGTCCGTCTGGCTTGGAGGGTGCGACCAGGACGGAACCTGTTTGCAGGAGCGTGGTGGTCTCCGAGTGCGGTAACCGTCCGGCGACGTGTCGGCTCTCAGGGGATGACGCGGCCCATGCGGTGGCCTCCGTGTGTAGGGGGCCGGGGCCCACCATGATCAGGCGTGCGTCGGGGACCATCGTCTCGACCGCCGGCCAGGCGTCCATGAGCTCGTGGACGCCCTTACGGTCTTCCATGGCGCCAACGAAGACGCAGGTGCACGGCGTGGGGAGTGTGGGTGTTGGGGTGGCTCGTGGGAGTTCCGGGATGATGGTGTGTTCGATGGCGGACACGAACGGCAGTTGGGCGTACGTGTCGCGGGCGGTTGCGCTTGCGAAACAGATCCGGTCGATACTCGCACGGGCGGTGATACCGATCAGGGTCGCGACGATTCGGACGATCCACGCCGGTGCGCTGTGACGGCCGCCGACGAGGGCGGCGAGGGTGTTGTTTTCCATCGCGTACGTGACGACACGGTGCTGCCGGCCGCGGAGGGCACCTGCGCTTTTGAAGCCGACGACAAGGGCGAAGTGTTTCGGCCAGAATCGCATCCAGAGCGGTTCCGGGACCTCGAGTGTCGTCGCGGGTGTCGTCGCGAACCGGCGGAGCGCACCAACCAGGGACACCCGCCGGATACCGTCCGCGAGGGCCGTGCCCGCAAGGTCATAATTCGTGTCGAGATACAGCAGCTCAGCGGGTGTGCCGAGGCGGTGCCGTTCGATGTGCACGGCGCGGAGCTCGGGGACGATGCGCATGCTCGCCGGGGCGGTGCGATCGCGCGCGCGGCGGGTCACGCGGTGACCTGCTGACGCTCCGCCTGCGCCCGGTTCTGCGTGCGCTCAATGCCTGCCTGATCGCTGATAGCCCGGGCGTATGCGCTACAGACGCCAGTCCAGGTGTAGGCGGTGCGGGCACGGTCGAGGACCTGCTCCCGGATAGTGTGCTGTTCGTCCGGGTCCTCAAGCATCGCGATGACGTTGTCCGCGATCGCGTGAGGGTCCGGACGGACGAAGCGGGCACTCGTGCCAGCGAGGACCTCCCGGTTGTACACCGTGTCACGGGCGACCGTGGGGGCGCCGCAGTGCATTGCCTGCACCAGTGCCGGGTTGGTCCCGCCCACGCTGTGACCGTGGAAGTACGCGCCGGCACGCTGCCAGAGCGCGAACAGCCGCTCGTCGTCGGCAATGTGGCCGACCCAGTGCACGTTCGAGTGTTCCGCCGCGAGGGCGCGTGCCCGGTCGTCGAGGTCACCGCCGTACCCGCTTGACCCGACTAGCACCACCGGATACTGCTCAGCGATTCGTTCCGCCGCGGACAAGAACTCCGGCACGGTGTTCTCCGGGACGAACCGGGCAACCATGAGCGCAAAGGGGGTGCTGTGCAGGTGCGCATCATCAGCATGCAGGGGCAGCATCGTGGGTTCGTTGCCGCCGTAGGGGATCATCACCCCCGTCGCGCCGAACTCCCGCCGCCAGTAGTCGCCGATTGCGTCCGCGTCGAACACGAGACGGTCCGCGAACCGAGCCGTCATCCGTGCCCCGGTCTTGAATACGAACTTCGCCAGGCGTCCCCACTTCTCCCGCTCCCACTCGATCCCGTCGACGTTGACAACGGCGGGGATGCCGGTGAGGTGCAGCAGTGGCAGCCAGAGCCCGTTCGCGCAGTTCATCACTAATGCCACATCCGGGCGGCGGTGGATCGTGTCGAGCACGGCGGTGAGGCCGTAGGTTAACGTTGACAATGACCGTGTTTCCACCCCCCACGTGACCCGTCGAGTAATGCGGCCATCGATTGCCGGATCGTCCGGGTGCTGTTGCCCCGGTCGGCCATATACGGTCACGTCCCAGCCTTCGTCCGCGAGGTGCGGGGCGATGTGCCGTACCGCGGTCTCGAACCCGCCGTAGTAGGACGGGTACCCACGCGTACCAATGATTGCCACGCGTGGCTCATGGGTAGAGTCGGAACTTCGGAACGACAACTGCCGGAACGGTTTCTGCAGGGCATGCCTCTTTTTGATTCGAAACAATTGATGTACGGACGTGTTTTGCATGGGTGCGGAGCGTGGTGGCCAAAGAAATTTGGTTGGGGTGGGCTGTACTGCCAGCGCCGGGATCGACTTCGGCAGCAGCGCGGGGGGCAGTAGGCGCCGTGGGAGAACAGCACTCGTGGCACTGTTTTGGTGAGCAGGATCAGGTCGGTGCCGATGGACCAGTTCATGGCGTACTCGAGGTCGTGGTGCAGGCCTTCGTCCCAGGGAAGATCTGATCGTCCGTTGACCTGCTAAGGTCCGGTGATGTCCGGACGCACAGTGAGGCGGCCAAATGCGACCGGATCCCACTGTGCAACTTCGCGTGGCAGCGCGGGCCGTGGTCCCACGAGTGACATGTCGTCAACGCGGGCGTTCCAGAGCTGTGGCAGTTCATCCAGCGACGTTTTTCGCAGGAGCCTGCCGGCCCGGGTGACGCGTGGGTCGTCGCGGAGTCTGAACAGTGGACCGGAGCCCTCGTTGCGGTGCATCAGTTCCGCGAGGCGTTCCTCTGCGTCAACGTGCATCGTCCGGGACTCCGCAATCGTGAATGCGCTGCCGTCCTTCCCAACGCGCTGCTGACGGAACAGCACCGGAGCGCCGTCCTGCAAAAGGATCACCACGGCGATCACCGCGAACACGGGCAGTAACAGCACCAGCGCGATGCCTGCGAACGCCAGATCAAGGGCCCGCTTTGCAACGGCTGCGCCTCGATGCGCCCTGGAACTGCCGCCCCGCCGATCCGCAAGCGGACTGGAACCAGCCGGCAACGCCCGGGGTCGGTCTACCCGGTGTGTAGGCCTTCCTACTTCCCGCCCCCTGTGGACTCGGCTCTCTGTCTCTACTGAGCTCACCCGCTACCTCCCAAACTCGCCCAACCAGCACGATCCCAAACTGTAACATGTTGCGTAATCACCTGCCACATGGTGACTGGTATGTATGTATGTGTGATACTCTGCAACGGGTAGGTGAGCGCGCTCGTTATCGCCGGCGTGGAGGTGGTGGAAGGGTTACCGGACATCGTTCTCGGCGCGCAGCGGGTTCGTGTCGTGTCGCTCGTTCGAGCGATGGTGCGGGCCGGGATCACCCTGTGGCCGTAGCAGTGACGCGAAATGGCCCGCGTGTTCGAGCGTGCCGACTCGTGCTACTCACGCAACAATCACGACGGCATCACGACGGCAACACGAGCGCAATATCACATTGTCGCGTTGTCCTTTGAGCCTGCGGGCTCTCAATCACGAAGGAAACATTCCCCGGTGAATATCTCGAAGACGCTCTCGCGAGCCGGTGTGCTCGCCGCTGTGGCGTTTGTAAGTACATTCAGCATTGGTTCGCCAGCATGGGCCATAACACCCATTAATGATCCTGTTAGTGCGCGCGCGTCAGGAATTACGATTTCGCAGCCAGCGAATGGCTCGAGCACGAACCAAATCCGACCGCGGTTCTCCGGAACTTCCAAGGCCGGTGAGGGAGCTATGATACTCGATATCGACGACGCGCCGTTGGCGAATGTGCCCGTTTCAAGCGGCAGTTGGGGGATCTTATCGCCCTATGACATCGGATACGGGACCCATGTGCTGAAGGTTTCTCAAGTGGGTGTCAGTGGGATCGCTGAAAGCACATTTACTGTTACCTCGCATGGGGCTCCAGTGAGTATCTATTCGCCTTCCAACAACGAAACGGTGACGACCGCGCGGCCGGCGATTAAGGGTCAAGGTCAGCCTTACGCGTCCGTGCGAGTCACCACGGGTAATACGAAGCTCGGAGAAACCACAGTTGATAAGAATGGGCTCTGGTCCATTAGCCCTTCCAGTGACTTGCCGAAGGGTTCAAACTCCATCACTGCGACGCAAACGCGGATTGTAGTTCCGACCGGTAGGGATACAACTACCGCCAGTCGAACCTTCAACGTCAATGTGACCCCACCTGCTACGGCACCGGTCACGATTACGTCGCCGAAGAGTGGGGCCACTGTGACGACGGCTCGTCCTACCGTCACGGGGACTGCTGATCCGAATGGTGGGAAGGTCACCCTTTCGCGTGGCGGAACGCAGCTCGCCCCGGCCGTTTCGGTCGATGGGGCAGGGAACTGGTGGGCGACCCCGACCGAGGATCTGCCCGAGGGCTCGGTGACAGTGAAGGCAGTCCAGTCCGGTACCGGCAAGGAAACCTCAGTAACGTTCACGGTGGCTACGGCACCGGTCACGATTACGTCGCCGAAGAGTGGGGCCACTGTGACGACGGCTCGTCCTACCGTCACGGGGACTGCTGATCCGAACGGTGGGAAGGTCACCCTTTCGCGTGGCGGAACGCAGCTCGCCCCGGCCGTTTCGGTCGATGGGGCAGGGAACTGGTGGGCGACCCCGACCGAGGATCTGCCCGAGGGCTCGGTGACAGTGAAGGCAGTCCAGTCCGGTACCGGCAAGGAAACCTCAGTAACGTTCACGGTGAACACGACCCCGTCCCCCACGGCGCCGGTCAGGATCAGCACGCCGTATAACGGTACGGTGCTGCACACCCATCAGACGTTGTTTGCAGGGGCCGGCGAACCTCAAGCTGAGGTATATCTGACCGCCCTCGATGCTCAAGATAAGCAGGTGTTCCTCGGCCGTGCCGACGTGAATGCGAGTGGTTTGTGGTCGCTTGCGCCGCCGCTGCAGCATGATCTCCCAGATGGTGTCGTGCGAATCACGGCCACGCAATTGCCAGAGGGGGCGGGCAACAGCAACATCACGACTGACGAGATCACGGTTACGGTGCGGGTAGCGGCGCCTGTCACGATCTCGAGGCCCTCGGCGAACACGACAGTGCAGGAGGCACGGCCGGAGATCGCTGGCACTGGGGAGCCGAACGCCACGATCACCCTGAAGAACGGTGAAACGAAGATCGGCGAGACGCAGGTCAAGTCGGACAAGACCTGGTCGATTACCCCCGATACCGACTTGCCGAACGGTGAAGTCACGGTGACCGCCAACCAGGATGCAAACGGGGTGACGAGCACCGCGAGCCGCACCTTCACCGTCGACGCGCAGGACGAGGTCGCACCGCTGGTCGTGGAAAAGCCGTCCGAGGGCGGCGTTGTGATCGCGCCGACCGGGGACGTGGAGTTTTCCGGGACCGGTGAGACTGGTGCGCGGGTTGTGATCCGCGGCCAGGGTGGTGGCCGGGAAGTGGTGAACACGACCGTTAAGAACGGGAAGTGGTCTGCGACTGGCCACAACTTGAACCCGAGTATGCATTACACCCTCGAGACCGTGTACACGGTTCCCGGGCAGGAGCCGGTGACGGGCACGATCAGCTTCACCACTATCCCGGTGGAGGGTGTGGAGCAGGACTTCACGATTGATACGCCGGCTGAGGGGTCGGCTGTGGTTGCCCCGGCCGGTGATGTGGACTTCGCTGGGAAGGGCACCACGGGTGGGGAAGTCATCATCCGTGGGCAGAACGGTGGCCGCACTATCGGTACCGCGAACGTGGACGCGCTCGGGAACTGGGCGTTCACTGGCCACAACTTGAACCCGAGTATGCATTACACCCTCGAGACCGTGTACACGGTTCCCGGGCAGGAGCCGGTGACGGGCACGATCAGCTTCACCACTATCCCGGTGGAGGGTGTGGAGCAGGACTTCACGATTGATACGCCGGCTGAGGGGTCGGCTGTGGTTGCCCCGGCCGGTGATGTGGACTTCGCTGGGAAGGGCACCACGGGTGGGGAAGTCATCATCCGTGGGCAGAACGGTGGCCGCACTATCGGTACCGCGAACGTGGACGCGCTCGGGAACTGGGCGTTCACTGGCCACAACTTGAACCCGAGTATGCATTACACCCTCGAGACCGTGTACACGGTTCCCGGGCAGGAGCCGGTGACGGGCACGATCAGCTTCACCACTATCCCGGTGGAGGGTGTGGAGCAGGACTTCACGATTGATACGCCGGCTGAGGGGTCGGCTGTGGTTGCCCCGGCCGGTGATGTGGACTTCGCTGGGAAGGGCACCACGGGTGGGGAAGTCATCATCCGTGGGCAGAACGGTGGCCGCACTATCGGTACCGCGAACGTGGACGCGCTCGGGAACTGGGCGTTCACTGGCCACAACTTGAACCCGAGTATGCATTACACCCTCGAGACCGTGTACACGGTTCCCGGGCAGGAGCCGGTGACGGGCACGATCAGCTTCACCACTATCCCGTCGAAGTAACTAACCCAACGGGAACGAGCAGTACCCAGGAACCACACCACGGTGGGGTCGGGTCGGGATCACACCCGGGGCCCGACCCCACCGTGGCGGGAACCCGAGTAGTACGGCTCGGGCCCGCACCCCTTATCCACCCGTGGCCTTGGAACGAGCAGCCCCGGCACCGTTCGTTCTTGAACGCTGCTACGGGTCGCGTCCGCTCCGGATCGTTCACGGGTCCGTATCACCCACAGACCGTTTCCCACATGCAGATAAGGAACCCCATGCGTCCCAAACTCCTCACCGCGCTTCTCGGCTCCGTCGCGATCATCGCCGCTCTTGCCGGCTGCTCCACCGGCGGTAACGATGTCAGGCCCAGCGCGTCAGCGTCGTCCTCAGCGACGACTAGCGTTGAGACCGGTACGGCGGATGCTGCGAACACGGCACCAAAGGCCACCGGGAAGTGCGTCGACGGCAAAGCCATCATCACTGTCGCCGATGTCAAGGACGGCAAGGCTGCCCTGGGCGACTGCGCCACCGTGTGGGTTAGCGTCAATGACGCACACATCGCCCTCGGACATGTCAAGAAGCTCGCGTTCGAGGGCACCGGGAACACCGTCACCTACACCGGCAGCACACCCGACATCATCGCCGGCGACAAGAACACCACCACCAAAAAGTAACCTCAACAGTCCTGATCACGGCGTCGGCCGCTCCCGCGGCAGCCTGTTCACAAAGATCCACCAGCTCGTCGATGGCTCAGGGCTCCCGCTGGTCACCTTGATCACGGCCGGACAAGCTGGTGACTCGCCGATGTTCCTCCCGCTGATGGCACACCTGCGCGTCGGACGCGAGACCGGCAGACCACGAACACGCCCGGACGCGGTCCGAGGTGACAAGACGTACTCGTCCCGCGGAATCCGGGGCCACCTGCGATCCCGCGGAATCAGGGCCATCATCCCGGAGCCCGATGACCAAAAGAGACACCGCAAGCGTCGCGGCTCACGCGGCGGCAGGCCCGTCAGTCTCGACGCCGCCGACTACCGAGCCGCAACGTCACCGGACGCCGCTACTGCCACATCAAGCAGCGGCGAGGCCTCGCGACCCGATATGACAAACTCGCGATCATCTACCGCGCCGCCGTCGTCCTCAACACCGTCTTCGCCTGGACCAAAACATTGTGAGACACGCCCTAGAGCTACAGGCTGCAGCCGTGATTCGCTCGTCGTCGTCGACGACGACCTGGACAGGGGCAGCGTCGCACGGCCATGTAGTGGCAGGCGGGGAGCCCGTCAGCTCTGCACGTACTACGTCCGCCGTCGCTCAATGGACTCCGCGCGTCACCCCGGTCCCAGTCTCGCCGCGCGCCGAATGGGCCCAACGATTCAAGCGTTCCGCTGACTGCTATCCCGGGGGAACGACAGGAAGAGCCGCATGCTCGGGGTCCTGACCGGACCAGACCCCTCGGAAAAGGACGCGAGGAGGCAGTTAGCACTACTACTCTAATCGGGGTTAGGGGTCCTCGAAGTCAGAAATACCAGCGATCGACATCGGTGCACACCGCGGCGTCTACACCCCATGAACGTCACGGTCATGTTTGATGACCATGAGCTATAGGGAATATACCGTGCTTCGGGGGGGGGGGGGCAGGTGCACAACGCGCACTCGTATCGTGGCGTATCTGAGACCGTCGCCATTCGGACCTCAACTCCTCACGTAGACTGTCTGACAGTGGGAATTCCCGCATCAGGTTGTGTGTTACCATCGCCCGTCAAAGCAAGATCGCAGACGCCGACGTGCGCGACGAACATTTGATGCCCTCGTCGTTATCCGTGTGAATATTCTAGCTGAACACGGGATGCTAGGCATGAGCGTGCATGCATTGACAGTCATGATTCGGCCCGGCTGAGAGGCAGAGCACACCATTTGGTTCCCCGCGATGGCCTGAGGTTCGGGCTTCTGCTGAGAGCCGGCCGACGCCTGGACCAACGTCGTCCGCGGCTCGCGCCCGACCGATAGGAAGCGACTGCGACGCGATCAACTGCGGGGACATGGAATCGGAGCTTCCAGTCACCGGCACCAGCTTGGCAGAGAATCGCGCAGGCGGTTGACTCGCAGCCGCGGCCCATTCCATCGGTGCCACTGACGGGTGCCGCCGGCCGCGTGTGGCTGCTTCGCCCGGGTTCTTGGATTGCTTTCCATCGCGACTCGACCCAGCGGCCGGCTTCTCCCGGCGCAACCCCATCCGGAGTTAGCCTATGCATCTACTTGTCGGACAAGATGGGGCGGATACCAACGTCATACGCCTCGGAGTTACTCGGCTCATCGCATTTGAGGGGGTAGGTGGGGTTTGAAGCCGCCGGATTCGAGCAGGCTGCGGGCGATGTAGTTGGTGAGGTTGCGGAACCCGAGCGCTGAGCCGCGGAGGTGTTCGAGGCGTCCGTTGATGGCCTCGGTGGGGCCGTTGGACGTGCCGGGGCGGTCGAAGAACGCGAGGACGTCGCCGACGCGTTGGGTGAGGGTCCGGCCGAGGCGTCGGAGCTCGACCAGCGGGGCGGGGGCACCGTGGACTTGTCTGGATGCCGATAGGCAGTGATCATCCGTTGGTAGATGCCCCACATCGCTTCGACCTCGACGTGCTCCTCGGTCCGGAACACGGCGTGCAGGCGGGCGTGCTGCTTGTCGGTGAGGAAGTCCGCGCCGGTGTGCAGGGTCCGGCGGGCGCGGTAGAGCTGGTCGGTGGCTCGGCCGCGGTGCCCGTGGAGATGCTGCTGCACCCGCCGTCGACACTGGTCCAACGCGTCACCAGCGAGGCGGACCACGTAGAACGGATCCATCACCGGAACCGCGTCCGGAAGCTCCTCGGTGGCGGCGGTCTTGAATCCGGTGAACCCATCCATCGCGACCACGTCCACCATGTCTCGCCAGGACTTCGGCCGGTTCGCGAGCCATGTCTTGAACACGGCCTTCGAGCGCCCCGGAACCATGTCGAGCAGCCGTGCCGGCCCGGTGCCGGTGCGGTTCGGGGTCAGATCGATGATCACCGTGACGAACGTGTCGCCGTGGCGGGTGTGTCGCCAGACGTGCTCGTCGACCCCGATCGTGGTGACCCCATCGAACCGGGCCGGGTCATCGACGAGGACCCGTCGGCCTTCAGCGAGGACGGCACTGTTGGCGGTGTGCCAGGACACGCCCAGCCCAGCGGCGACCCGGGAGACGGTGAGATGGTCGATCACGATCGCTGCCAACGCCCACCGCAGACCGCCGCGGGAGAGCTTCGCCCGTTCCGAAGCAGCCCGGGATGTGTCTTCTCGCCACGTCCGTCCGCAGTGCTCGCACCGATACCGTCGCACCCGGAGCAGCAGCGTCGTGGGCCGATGCCCGAACGGCTCGTGCGCGAGGCGACGCGTCAGCGTTCCTCGCGACGTCGCTTCCGCCCCGCAGCGACGGCACCACGGATCCGGGGCCGTCAGCCGACACTCGATCACGGCCTGATCGGACTCGAGTCGTTGACCGACCACGGTCAGGCCGAGCTCGTCCAAGCGGCAGAACGATGTGAGGTCAGGGGTCGCGAAGGTAGCGTGGTGCACGTCGAGGTCTTCCGGACGGTAAGTGTGAGAACTTCCATCCTGGGAGACCTCGACCCCGTTCCGGAGGACCGACCCGCCCCATCACACGACCGGCCCTACCCCTCGTTTGCGAAGAGCCGGTTACTCAGTAGCCCGATTCGGCTCGAAATCGTTCACTAGGGCGTGTCTTGCAATTGGTGGAGCCAGGCGATGACGGCGTTGAGGACGACGGCGGCGCGGTAGACGATCGCGAGTTTGTCGTACCGGGTCGCCAGGCCTCGCCACTGCTTCAACCGACAGAAGCCGCGCTCGATGACGTTGCGCTGTTTGTAGTCGATCGGGTCGTAGGTGACGGGTCTGCCGCCGCGGAATCCGCGCCGCTTTCGGTGTCCTTGCTGGTCGCGGGGTTCCGGGATCACTGCCTCGATGCCGCGACCGCGCAGATGGGCTCGGATGGCTCGGGATGAGTACGCCTTGTCACCGCGGAGCTTCTCGGGTCGGGTGCGTGGCCGGCCGACTGGCCGAGCGACGCGAAGCTCGGCCAGCAGGGGCAGCAGCATCGGTGAGTCGCCGGCCTGCCCGGGTGTGATCAGTGTCACCAGCGGCAGCCCGTGCCCGTCGACGAGCTGGTGCACCTTCGTGGACAGGCCGCCGCGGGAGCGGCCGAACCCGTGGTCAGGCGGCTCGGACCGAGGATCCGTGTAATTCGATGAAGCCCCCTGTGGTGCGGGTGATGTTCGTGGCGTGCTGATGCGCACGGGCGATCGTGGAGTCCACCGACACCGACCAGTCCACCTGCCCGGCCGCGTCCGCCGCGGTCAAGAGCCGGTCGAGGACGATATCCCAGGTGTCATCGCCAGCGAGCCGGCGATGCCAAGCCCATACCGTCTGCCACGGCCCGAACGTCCGCGGCAGGTCCCGCCACGCGATCCCGGTCCGGTACCGGTAGATGATGCCCTCGACCATGCTCCTGGCGTCCGCGAACGGCCGCCCCGCGCGACCCGTCCGACCGGGCAACAAATCAGCGATCAACACCCACTGAGCATCCGAGAGCAACTGGAAGCGAGGCACCCCAACAGCATCCAGGAATCACGAGCAACCGATTACAAGACGCGCCCTAGCTGGCTCACAGTCCAGGCCCCTCTCTGGACCTCTCTATGAGGGCGTCGGGACTCGGACTCGGACTCGGCAAGACCTCCTTCAGGGTGCGCTCACGCGCGCTCGGGATGCGGGAAGAGGTGAAGGGCAATCTGGAGCCGAGCTCCAAAGGACGCTCTCCTAAATACGTCGCCCTTCCCGAACAGATCCTCGAGCTCACTTGGGCATGGGCTGACTACGTCAGTCTTAGTAGCCGAGTCCTTCTCCCCCTGTTACGGGGATGCACGCCCCGGTGAGGTAGGTGCTCTCAGCGATCCAGTGGATGGTCTGGGCGATCTCGTGGGGTTGGCCAAAGCGTCCGAGGGGGGTCCGCTCGAGGAGCCTGGCGCGGTGTCCTTCGTCGACCTGGGCGAACATGTCGGTTTCGGTGGAGCCGGGTGCGACAACGTTGATCCGGATGCCGCGTGGGCCGTACTCCCACATGATCGACCTCGCGAAACCCTCGAGGGCGGCCTTGGATGCCGTGTAGTGGCTGCTGCCAGGGATGCCGGCTTTGGAGCTCTCGGATGAGACCAGCACGACCGATCCCGAAGCCTGACGATTTATCACGCTCATGATGTGTTTGGTCGCCAGGATCGCCCCGAACGTGTTCACCCGGAAGACCTCCTCCAGCGCGGCAGGTGTCATCCGCACGAGGAGGTCCTGACGGACGATTCCGGCGTTCACCACGGCAACATCGAGCCGACCCGCCTCGGCCGCGATAGTCCGGACGGCGGTCCGAACACTGGCATCGTCCGTCACGTCCGCCTCCAACGGACGCACTCCCTCCGGAACGCCACTGCCACGGTGCGTGCCGTATACGAGGTAGCCGGTGTCGGCTAGACGAGACGCAGTAGCGGCGCCGATGCCTCGCGATGCTCCTACTACGAGAGCTACCTGCTGGTGGTTTGTATTCTGGTTAATCACGGATGTACTCTATTGGGGCGTGGTCGGCAATGGTGCCGGCACGGTTGCGGGTCCATTGGACGATGGCCGTTCCGGGCGTAGGAAACATCCACCAGCAGAAGCTGGAGGGCCTGCGGATAGGTACGTGGCCGCGGTCGGAAGACTTTGACTTCCTGTTCGAGGAGCCGGTTCCGGCGCCGCAGCTCACAGGCCTCTTCGGACTCAGCGTGCGGGGTTCCAGGTCGTTCTCTGTCGTCCACCGCAGCGCGGCGCAGCCACTTCGTCAACATCATCGAGCGAACACCGAAGTCGGCGGCGAGCTCGAACGAGCGACACGACACGAACCCGCTGTGCGCCGAGAACGATGTCCGGTAACCCTCCACCACCTCGACGCCGGTGATAACGAGCGCGCTCTCCCAACTACCCGTCCCAAGATATCGTACATGCATACACAAAAGTCGACATGGGGTACTGGAAAGGCAACATGGTGCAGTTTGGGATCGTGCTGGTTGGGCGAGTTCGGGAGGTAGCGGGTGAGCGCAGTAGAGACCGAGTCCAAACGGGAGAGCGGTCCGGCCGCGGACAAGATGGTGATGCGAACGTGCACGTCGCCGGACCGGTGCAGGTGAACTTCCGTCGTTTGACGTTTAAGCCGGGCGCGACCACGGGCAAGCACTGCCACTACGGCCGCTTGGTGGGAGTCGTTGAGGCGGGCGCGCTGACGCATTACGCGTCGATCTACCCAGGCGGCATGCACGTCTACCATGCCGGCGACACAATCAACGAGGGTCCCGGATACGTGCACGAAGGGGTCGACGCCGCCGCTGGTGCTATATGTCACCTACCTCACCCCGGAGGGCAAGCCGCTCGCGGAAACCGACCTTAGCAACTGCGACGCATCGTAGCTGCCGTCACTCGGGTGCCACGGGCTGCGCGTCGTAATATCAGGCGCCGGCGACGAGGGTTTCAGCGTGGTTGGTGATGTGGTCCCAGCTGATCGCTGCGTCAGGGCGTTGCAGGTGGAACTGGGCTTGGGAACGGACACGTTGCTCGGCAGCGGTGATGAGCGGATCGGCGAGTGCTCCAAACTCGTCGTTGAAGCTGATCTGCTCATCCCGGTCGTGCTCCTCCAGCCTCGGCAGTAGAACACTCATCCGCTTCCGCGCTTCTGTGAGGTGCTTCGCGGGGACACGGTCGAGGTGTTCCAGGACAAAGCTGCGGATCATGTGCATATATTCCGCTGCTCGCCGGTACGCGTCCGGGGACCGGTCCGGGATGCGGGTGTACCGGCTGGGTTACATCTCGATCAGCCCGTCTGCGAGCATCGCGATCGCTTCCCGGATCGGGGTCCGTGGTACCTGCAACCATGCGGTCAGGTCCGCGTCGTTGAGTTTCTCGCCGGGTTCGAGCTGACCGTTATCGATCTCGTCCCTGATTCGGGAGTACGCAACATCACGGATCAGTTGACGTTGGGGTTCAGGCGAGGGTTGCGGCACGGGCAGGCATGCAACGGTATGCCACCGGCCTGCCATACGGTCAAGCTGACCACCGGATCAGTTCACCAGGCGAGGGGCACAACTGTAGGCAGCGCCGGTTTGTAATCGCTCAACCGGCACCGATCGGGCTGGTGGAGCTGGTCGATATGGGACCGTTTTCAAACACTTTGCCTGGTCGCCTACGGCGTGGAGATCACGCGCCACCGGCCTCACGGCGTTCATGCCGTGCGCGCGCTGACGCTGATGACTATTTGCCAGACTTCCTCACCGAGTACGCCTGCGCCCCGTGATCGCACACACCGCACCAAAGGGCGAAACTGCCTACGACCTCCCCGCCGCAGTGGAAGTTGTAGCTGCCCTCGACCCCGCCGCCGCAAACGAAGACACCGCAGCCCTCGACAGCGTCAGCCGTCTCCCAGTCAGCCATATCGAGATCACCTGCTGCGCGGCCAGCGCACGCCGGCTGATCCGCTCGTCCGTCGAGTCTTCCGCTTTAACGGTGGGTGAGGGTGCTGGCAGTTGCTGGTTTCCAGTCCGCTCAGGGGGACGGGTGGCTGATTGCGAACGCGTTCAGCGAGGGCATCCACCCGATTACCCAGCGTGTTCGGCCGCAACCGGTAGAAACCTTGCACCTTCGCCGCCGTCGCTGGCCCATATCCCCAGGATGTCCTGCTCCCCAGTGGCGGTGACATCCATGACAGCAGGAGCCAATGCCCCTACCTCTCAGGAGTCAACCAAACCTGCAGCAGTCCCGACGACGGTGGTGCACGCGCGACGCCCGGACGGGGAAGCCCCTCCGATGCGTCCTGCCGCAGCGAGGAAGGATCCTGCTCCGCAGGATCGGACGGGCCGACGAGCAGCGCCACTACTACCCCAAGCCCACAAGCGCGCTGGCCTTGTGATTCTCCACAAAGAAGTAGACACGCCGGTCTACCTGCGCGCGTTTGTAGGTAATTAGTACTTCGCTACAGGAAGCGAGGGTTGCAGTGGCGCATACACGGTGCAACCCGAGCAGGAAGCCTCACTTTTGGGCGGGCTTCCGACATTCCGCCGCGGTCGCAGTGGTGTGCCATCTGGTGCAACCGCGGCGGGGCCGGGGGAAACGTGTCCGGGCTGGGAACTTCGGGCCGCTTTTCCCCGGATCGGCTTCCAGACCTTCGTTGACCCGTGGTCTGGAAGGGGGTGTCGGACGGCGGTGGAGTATTGGCTTCGTGGGAGCTGCCGTCCGACATTCGCCACACTCCTCGCGCGGCCGCGCCGGAGCTCATGGCCGAGGTCCTCGAGTTCCGCGCCCGCCTCGAGCAGGCCGAGCACGACGCCGACCGGTACTACGTCGAGATGTGCCGCCGACCCGCCCCCGCCGAACCGACCGCATCGCGCGAGACCTTCGCGGAGCTCTCCCGCGCCGCCCGTCACGAAGCAACGATGGACCGCATGTTCCCCCGATACGCCGGCGCCCGCGCCTGACCACGGAGACTAGAACCATGACCACAGCAGTGAGCTTCACATCGACCGTGGGAGTGCTCGGGAGGTGGGGGGGCGAAGTGTCGGTCTAGGTGTTCCTCGTCGCCGGGGTGCTGCTCACCCTCGGTGGGGTTGCCGCGCTCCTCGTTCGTCGAGCGGGAGAGGAGGCTAGGGCGTGTCTTGCAATTGGTGGAGCCAGGCGATGACGGCGTTGAGGACGACGGCGGCGCGGTAGACGATCGCGAGTTTGTCGTACCGGGTCGCCAGGCCTCGCCACTGCTTCAACCGACAGAAGCCGCGCTCGATGACGTTGCGCTGTTTGTAGTCGATCGGGTCGTAGGTGACGGGTCTGCCGCCGCGGAATCCGCGCCGCTTTCGGTGTCCTTGCTGGTCGCGGGGTTCCGGGATCACTGCCTCGATGCCGCGACCGCGCAGATGGGCTCGGATGGCTCGGGATGAGTACGCCTTGTCACCGCGGAGCTTCTCGGGTCGGGTGCGTGGCCGGCCGACTGGCCGAGCGACGCGAAGCTCGGCCAGCAGGGGCAGCAGCATCGGTGAGTCGCCGGCCTGCCCGGGTGTGATCAGTGTCACCAGCGGCAGCCCGTGCCCGTCGACGAGCTGGTGCACCTTCGTGGACAGGCCGCCGCGGGAGCGGCCGAACCCGTGGTCAGGCGGCTCGGACCGAGGATCCGTGTAATTCGATGAAGCCCCCTGTGGTGCGGGTGATGTTCGTGGCGTGCTGATGCGCACGGGCGATCGTGGAGTCCACCGACACCGACCAGTCCACCTGCCCGGCCGCGTCCGCCGCGGTCAAGAGCCGGTCGAGGACGATATCCCAGGTGTCATCGCCAGCGAGCCGGCGATGCCAAGCCCATACCGTCTGCCACGGCCCGAACGTCCGCGGCAGGTCCCGCCACGCGATCCCGGTCCGGTACCGGTAGATGATGCCCTCGACCATGCTCCTGGCGTCCGCGAACGGCCGCCCCGCGCGACCCGTCCGACCGGGCAACAAATCAGCGATCAACACCCACTGAGCATCCGAGAGCAACTGGAAGCGAGGCACCCCAACAGCATCCAGGAATCACGAGCAACCGATTACAAGACACGCCCTAGCTCGGGGGGACGGCGGCCGGAACCAGGACTGTATGGGTTCTGCTCGGGAAGCATATATCCAACGATAGCCGACTATTGGGAAAATTTAATCAGCCGCTATCGATCGCAATCTCCGCTACCTGATACGCGGGGCGCGTACGGAGATCACCCACCTCGACAACGACGACCACGCTGACCCAGCACGGCGCCGATAATATTGATTATGTCAGTTGGGACTTTTGGCACCCCCCTTCCCGTTAGAGATCCCATACGCCGGATGCTGCCATCAACGCCGGTACGGGGCCTACCGGCCATGCCGAGGCCCGGTCACGTTCAGAGCTTCCGGCCGGGACCGGGAGCCGCAAGGCCAAGGGAGCCGGCAAGCCGGCACTGTGAGGCCCTGCGGGCCCGGTGTTGTGCCGTGAAGCCTTCGGCAGCGTACGGACGCTCGGGCGGAGCGCAAGCGGCAAGCCGCCGCCTCCTCCGAGATTTTCGGCGCGCGCTTCGCTTATTTCGCGCCGAAATTCTCTCCCCACCGCCCCAAGGGGTTGCACACCACCCGCTCGTCCTAGCGGCGACAAGTCGCCTTCACGGCAAAACAACGAGAGGGAGAGGAAACACCCATGCAACACATCGACACTCCGACCACCGTCCTTCCCACGAATGCAGTCGCTGCCCTGTTCCGCACAGAGCTCCGGACCCGGTTCCCGGGCGTCAAGTTCTCCGTGCGCTGCTCCACCGGCACCGCGGCCGCATGGATCACCGTTCACCACGAGGACGGCCCCACCAGTGCTCAGGTGGACGAGATCTGTGGCAAGTACGAGGGCCGTTCGTTCGACGGGATGACCGACACCTACACCGACCACGGCACCACGTTGATCGCCGGGGAACCGGGACAGATGCCGACCGAAGTTCGGTACTGCTGCGACAGCATCAACACCTCCCGCGACTACACCCCCGCCGGGCACCTCGAAGCGCAACGCATCATCCGGGAATCCAGCAACATGCCGCACCTGATCCTCTGCGACGACGCCGGCGTCCTCGTGGACGGCCGGGACATTACGGACGGGCAGGGCTGCGAGTTCAACGACGGCGACCGCGGCTGGGACCGCCCGCAACTTTCCGCCTGGTCCGCGGTCCGGTTCCTGCTGCAACACACCGACCTCACCCCGACCCCCGCACCATCCACGGGACGGGCACGCCAGTAACCCGGGGTGGGGCCGCGCCGCCGCAACCACCTGCGCCGCGGCCCCACCCACCTGCCCCACCGCCACAGAACCGCCCCCACGCACACGAGAAAGAACCAACGATGCCCACCACAGTCCGTGCCGACACTGCTGCCATGTCCGGTGCTGCGCGAACACCGAACGAAGCCGCTTCCGCTGCCCGTGGTGTCACGCCGCCGTACTCGGTGGCGCAGACCATTGCGTGGAGCAGCGCACCCGTTCCGCTCGCGCCCTCGCCAAACGGTGGGTGCCCGGGTCCCGGCGACGCCGCCAATACGACCAGGAACTCGACCGGTTCGACGCGATCCTCACCCACCTACACCGCCCCCACCACCTCGACACCACCACCGCGGCCATCCCGGATACCGGGGCACAGCAATGACCGCCACCACCCCGACCGTCGGCCGGCCGGATGTCATCAGCGACGCGGTCCGCTCCGCCGTCGACGAACTGTTCCTCACCGACCCCGGCATGCCCTCATCGCCATCGACCAGGCCACCACCGACCCATCCGAGCGAGTCCGAGAATGGGAACTCACTCCCGCCGAACGGCTGATCTGGGAGGCCTGGTACATGGTCGGCTTCGCCGCCGCCGCACCGGAACTGATGGCCGAGATACGCCGACAGCTCGAGCAGGCCAACCGGGACGCCGACCGGTACTACGCCGAGATGTGCCGCCGACCCGCCCCACCGGAACCGTCAGCGTCTCGGCCGTCGTTCGCGGAACTCTCCCGCCGCCGCGGCGAATACGACCGCGCCGCACGCGCTGACGCCCAATCGGTTGCGCTTACACGCCGAATGAGGGTTATGGGGTGATCGGTAACGTCGGTGCGTGACTTCGGTGTGGTGGGTGAACCAGGGGCAGTCGTGGCCGGTGGAGTTAGCGTTGGGTGTGTTGTGGGCGCCGTTGCGTGGCCGTGCCGGGCAACGCGTGCATCACTTTGAACGCCTCACTGCCCTCGCGGTCGGGGACACGGTGGTGCACTACGCAGGCAGCTGCATCGTCGCGGTCAGCGAGGTTACCGCCACTGCCGTCCAGAGCGAGCGTCCGTACGAGCCAGATGGTCGTGTCGGTTGGGTGCTGCGGGTGCGCGTGAGTGAACTCGATCGATATGTGCCGTTGCATGAGATATCGAAGGCGGCGCGTGTTGCGGCTGCTGGTCCTGGTGCCGCGTTCGACTCGGACGGTGGTGTCGGCAACGGCTACGTATTCACACTCCCTAACCCGGCGCTCTCCGTAGTTCTAGACGTTGTCGGTCTTCGCCCTGCACCCGGCACGACCACCACGGACCAGCATGGAGGGGGCTGCAGGGACTGGTTCGGTGGCGACCGAACTGATGGTCGCCGGGTGGGGTCGTATCGGTTGGAACAGCCGCTGCTGCGCAGAGCACTCCTGCGTGGGCGTCTGATAGCGCCGTGCGACTTCTGCGGCCGTGTTTTTCCAGTCGCGCTCTTGGCGACGGCGCACATCAAGCCCCGCGCCCGCTGTAGCTTCGAGGAACGCACCGACCTGCATATCGCTGTTCTCGCCTGCGTCCTCGGCTGCGACGCGCTGTTCGAGCATGGGTACATCACTGTCGACACCGCCACTGGCATGATCCGCGGCCGCCACGCCAACGATTCCGGCACCGACCTCGGCGACGTGATCGGTGATCTCGCCGGCCGCAAATTCCGCACCCTTACTCGGCACAACGTCGGCTACTTCCGCTGGCACGACGCCTATCACGGCCACCGTTCAGAACAGGCGGGGTTGGTTCTCGTCGACGCCGGCGAGGGCGCCGCTGATTCGGGCTCGGTCCCATCCGTGGGTGAGGAGCACTCGGCGGAGCTCACGTGAGCGCTGTACCCGCTGGCGGCGGCTGGTGCCCCGCCACCCGAGCGCCGAGTATTGGTTCCCGCCGCGGTGTTTCTGCTCCCGGTCGAGCATGTTCACCCGCTGGTTCCCGACGAACAGGTGTGACACGGCCGGGTCGCCGTCGACGTGCACGCACAACGGCACGTCGCAGGCGTGTAGCAGCATCACCGACGACGGCAACACCGTCCCGGTGGTCTGTTCGTGCGCGTACCGGGATGGCCGCAATGCCTTTTGTCGGCCGTCGCGGCGGACCCAGAACCGCTCCCGCTCGTCCAACATCACACCCGCCACCTAACGCCCACCGCGACCCCGGCTCGCCGCCCACGTCGTGTCAGGCGCGGGCGTTGCGGAGCGCTCGGCTGCGGGGGTGGAGTGCGGTGAGGGTGTCGATCAGGAATGCGGATTCCCAGCACAGCTCGACGCGCATGCTGACGGTGAGGTAGTTGCTGCATTCCACGATTGCGCGGATTGCCTGCCCTGGCCGGGAGGAGTCCTGGAGGTAGTGCCGGTACAGGGCGCGCACGTTCGCGACGCTCACCGACGCGACAAGGTCGGCCGTGTCGTCGTTTGGCCCGTCGAACTGTAGGTGGAGCAGGTCTTCGAGTGCGTCCGCGATCCGATCCGGTAGCGCAGCCACGTCGATGCTGCGGAGCGTCTCTGCCTCGTCGTCGGTGACAGTGAGGCAGACGTGCCGGGCGGCTTCGGCGACGTCAAGGCATCGGTGCAGCGCGGCCGCGGTTCGGGACTTCGGTGGGAACCGGTGGTCGCTGGCGGCGCGGATCGCGTCCGCGTCCGCGACACTGATCGTCACCCGCCGGCCCGTCCGCTCCGCGACGGTCATCGGCGGCAACGGCAAACCCCGCATCGGTGCCACGCGCACACTCATTCGGCGGTGCCCCAACCCGCGAAGTGGTCGCGGGCAACGCTGTCACCGTCAATGTTGCTCTCGTCGTCGCGGTCGTTCCCGGCACCGTCGGGTGCGGTGTCCACAGTGGTGCTACTCTGCACGGTTCCGAGGTCCGACGCCGTGTCGGGCGCCACGTCCACGGCATCGCTTGCCGGGGTGGGCTCTTCGGTGGCCGTGACGGGCTTGGGGAGTTCCCGGCCGGTGATGCCGAGCCGCTCGGCGACTTCGGACCGGCTCGCCCCGAGGGTGAGCATCTCCGTCGCGGCGCGGGTTGCGCGCTCACGTGCGGCGGTGCCGTCGCGTTCCCCGCGTTCTCGAACTCGGGTGATCTCTTTCACGATCCGGTCCGCGATCTGGTCCAGCTCGTCTGCTGCGACGAAGTAGTCCGCAGCGAGCTGCTCCAACCGGTCCTGCTTCGCGCGGAACTCCGCCGCTTTCGCGCGTGCCCGCTGCCGGGCCTGCACCTGCTTGCCCGACTTCCGAACCGTCCCCGCCACCTGCTACTCCAATCGCTTCCCTCGGCGGCACCGGCCGGTGCCGCCGAGGGTCACTATCACGAACCAGATCGGACGAGTCCTGATGGTTGTGGATAACTCCACCGCGAGAGCCCCCCGGCCCGTGCGGTGGCTCGCGCGGCACGACGCGGCGGGGACTGGTCGGGAGGTGGAGCGCCCTGCGGGCACACTGCGCGTGTGCGGCCCCGTGTCGGGGCGCGGGTCATGCAGTGCGAAGTCGACCCCGTCGGCTCGTGTCGGCTCCTTCGTTCCTCAGCCGCCACCACTTCCCCTCGCGGTCTCCAACGCCTGCACGCACTCCCGACTCCGCAAGCTCCATCGTCCGTGGACGGCCTGCTGTCCTTGGCTGGGGGTTCATGACCCTCGTTCCTCACGCCACGAACCCCCAGCCTGCGGCCAACAACCCGTCACACCTCTGGCATTAGTAATGAATCAGGCTCCGCTCCCGGCAGGATCGGGGTGATGTTCCGCACTCCGCACTCGTGTTTGACGCTTCCTCAACGTCGCTTCAGCGCTGTTTTGGTGCGGTTCGCGCTGATGTTTCGGCCACTCCTCGGTGACCTTCCGGGTGGTGGTGTGCGGTGATGATGCTGCATGTCCTGTCCGCAGGGGACGGGTACCTGTACTACACGGACCAGGTCGCGACCGGGGACCGGAAGCGGGACAAGAAGCGCGGCTTGACGGACTACTACACGGTCGAGGGGAACCCGCCGGGCCGGTGGATGGGTGGCGGGCTGAAGCACCTTGGGGTGTCGGGTGAGGTCATTGAGGCGCAGATGAAGGCCCTGTTCGGTGAGGGCCTGCACCCGGACGCGGACCGCATCATCGCGGAACGTCTCGCCGCTGGAGACACCCCGCAGGAGGCGCAGAACGCTGCCCGGTTGGGACGGAAGTACTACGCGTACCAGCAGAAAGACAACGCCCTGGTGCGGGAGATTCGGGAGGGCTTGGACTCCTTCGAGCGCCGCTTCCACCGTGCCCCGACGGCGGATGAGCGGCGCCAGATTCGCGCCCGGGTGGGCGCGGTCGCGTTCCAGAAAGCGAAGGGCCGGCAGCCGTCCAGTAAGGAAGAGCTCGGACGGTTCATCACCGCCGCAACGAAGCCCGCGCAGCAGGCCGTCGCGGGGTTTGATCATGTTCTCTCGCCGGCGAAGAGCGTGTCCGTGCTGTGGGCGCTCGGCTCGAACCGGGACCGGCGGCTGATCAAACAAGCGCAGGATGAAGCGTTGGAGTCCACGATCGGGTTCCTGCAGCGGGAGGGCATCGCGACCCGTGCCGGGACGAACGGGGTAGCGCAGATTGACGTCGATGGCGGCTTCAACGCGACCATGTTCCGCCACTACACCTCCCGCACCGGGGACCCGCAACTGCACGACCACCTGGTGGTGTCGAACCTCGTCAAGGGGGTCGACGGGAAGTGGCGCACCATCGACTCGAAGCTGCTGCACCGGATGACGGTCGCTGCGTCCGAGCACTACAACCACGAGGTCCTCGCCCGCATCAGCAGCAAGATGGGCGTCGAAGTCGAGGCCCGACAGGTCACCGCGGGCAAGCGGCCAGTGATGGAGATCGCTGGTGTCGATCAGCGCCTGATCGACGCGTTCTCCGCCCGCAGCCAACAGATCAAGAAGCTCATCACCAAGCTCGAACGCGAGTACCGGAATGAGCACGGCCGCGCACCCGGCGCGAAAGCACGGATGCAGTTGGCGCAGCAAGCCACCCTGCAAACCCGGCCCGACAAACCCAAAGCGCAGCCCCTCAGCGAGGTGCTGGCCGGGTTCAAACAGCGCGCGGCAGGCATCATCGGCGACCACAAGGTCAGCCACCACACCGCCCGCGTCCAGCAAACCGGAGACCGTCTCCGCCACACAAAGCGGCGCGAACAACAGGCCGCGGAACGCGACGGCGTGCCGGCTGCCGAGGTCGATCAATCGGCGGTGGCCGCGGAGATCGTCGCGACGGTGTCGGAGCATCATGCGGTGTTCGGGTGGAACCACGTCCTCGCCGAAGCCGAACGCTGGGTCATGGTGAACCGGTTCGGGGACGAGCGACGGGTGGAGCTCGCCCACGCGATCGCGTCGACCGCGATCACCGGGAACGTCGTCGCGATCACCCCGCCGCAACCGCACCGCTTCGAGCCCCTCACCCGCGCAGATGGCCATTCCTTCTACGCCCACAAGGGCTCCGACCTCTACACCTCCCACACCCTCCTCACCGCCGAGGACACCCTCCTCGCCGCCGCAACAACACACACCCACGCACCGGTCAGCGCCGCATCCTTCGCCAAGACACTCGCTGCATTCGACGGGCAGTTGGATGCCGGGCAGCAGCTCCTCGCGCAGGAATTCGTCACCTCTCCGCAGGTGCTGAAGGTCGGGATCGGCCCGGCCGGGGCCGGGAAAACCACCGCCATGCGCCTCGCCGTGCAAGCCGCCACCGACGCCGGCGGGAAGGTCGTCGGCTTAGCCCCGTCGTCCGCCGCCGCACGGGTGATGCGCGCCGAGCTCGGCATCAAGGCGACCACGATCCACGGCTACCTCGGCGCCCGGAAGCGTGGCTCCGGCCCTGCTCTCGGCCCCGGCGATATCCTCCTGATCGACGAAGCCGGGATGGCTGGCACCGAGAACCTCGCCCGCCTCGTCGACGATGCTGAATGGCGTGGTGCGCACGTCCGGCTCCTCGGCGATGACCGCCAGCTCGACGCCGTCGAAGCTGGCGGCGCACTCCGGCTCCTCGACAACCGCACCGACAGCGTCCACCTTGAAGAACTCCACCGGTTCCGGAACGCGGAGGAAGCGGCCGCGTCGCTGCTGCTGCGCGACCCCACCCTCGAAGGCGACCGGTTCGCCTGGTATCTGGAAAACGGTCGTATCTTCGGCGGCAGCAAAGAGGTCCTCGAGCAGCTCGCGTTCGAGCACTGGCAGACCGACACCGCCGCCGGCATGACCACTCTTATGCAAGCCAGCTCGAACGAGCAGATGGCGGCCCTGAACGAGAAAGCGCAAGCGCACCGCATCCTCACCGGCCACGTCACCGGCCGGAAGAAAACCATCCTCCGAGACGGCACCTACGCGCACACCGGCGACACCGTCATTACCCGGGAGAACAACGCGCTCCTGCGCTACAACCGGGGCCGCGACCGGGTCGAGAACGGCGACCTCTGGCCCGTCAAGAAACCCAATCGCGACGGGTCGCTCCTCGTCGAACACGCCACATCCGGCCACACACTGCTGCTGCCCGCCGATTACGTGCAGCAGCATGTGCACCTCGGTTACGCCGCCACCGTCAACCGCGGCCAGGGCTCCACCAGCGATATCGGCCGCGCGTTCGCGTCGTCAATGACGAGCCGCAACAACGTCTACGCAGCGCTCACCCGAGGGAAGTTCGGCAACTACCTCTACGTCGAAACCGGAGACGGGCAAGACGTCCGCGACGTGTTGGCGCAGATCGCAGACAACTACGACCACGTCCTCTCCGCCCACGAAACCATCGAACACGAACAATCCCGCGTCGACGACCTCCCCACCCTCGTCGACCAGTACGCCGACGTCGCCACCCGCGCCGACACCTTCCGCCTCACCGCCATCGCCACGAAAGCCCTCGGTGAGACCCGCGTCGTTGAGCTGGCGAAGAACGAAAGCTGGGACGCGGTCCTCGCCGGCATCGCGCACGCCGGACGCATCGGCATGGACCCCGTCACCGTGCTCGCCGCCGCGCACGCGGAACGAGAGTTCGGGACCGCGGAAGACGAAGCCGCCGTGCTGTCGTGGCGTCTGGAACGCCGCATCGAACAGTTCAAAAAGGATCACCCTGACCGGGTGGACGCCGCCACAACGGAAGCGGACACGCATCCGATTCCGGCGTGGATCGCGGACCGGAAAGCCCTCGGCAGCACGCACACGCCGGACACATGGCGGGCACACCTGCAGGAACGCTACGACTACCTCACCCTCCGTCTCCACGAATACGGCACCGGTATCGCCGCCGACCAACCCGCCTGGGCGACCCAACTCGGGCCGGTCCCTGACCACGGGGCACGCCGCGACGCGTGGACCCGCCTCGCCGCGGAGATCTCCGTGTTCCGCAGCAAATACGGCATCGACCCCACCACCCCAGACGCCATCCCGGAGGAGAAGCAGACCAAGCCGCTCGGGAAAGCGCTCTCGGGACGGGTCACCGCGATGCACAAAGCCGCGATGCTCGCCACCGCCACCGCCACCACCGCCACCACCACCACCCCGGAGCGCCTCACCGCGGAACACCACCGTGCCGAAACCGCCGCACAAAGCGCGACCGAGCACCGCCGCACTGCCGTCCTCACCGCCGAAGCCACACCGCAGAGGAGCGGCGACGCTGTGGTCGACGCCGACCACACGCATGCTTCACCTGCGCCATCCCAGGCGGCGGTCGAAGGCGCGCAGCCGACGGAGACACCGATGATGCGCGCCGCGAGGACGGCGACCGTGGACGCAGCCGCCCGCAGCATCGACACCGACGCCGGCCCTGCGGCGACCGCTGCCGGGCAGGTCGCCGCTGCTGCGGAAGCCGGCCGTGCGCAGCGGACCGCCACCGCTGCAGTCGCCGAGATCGCGTCGCAGCGCACACGGGAAGAGCGCTCCGCGCTCACCGCTGCCGGCATCGACCACACCATCCGCACCCCGGAACGCATCAGCGACACCGGCATCCGAGAATCAGACACACCAGCCGCAGCAACCCACGGGAAGCGTGCCGCCGAGCATGACGCGCCGGCTGCCGTCACCGAGGACGCTCAGCCGGCAGAGACACCGATGATGCGCGCCGCACGCATCGCCACCCAGCAGGCGATCGCCCGCCCCCAGGAAGGAACCAGAATGCCCACAACCAGCACCGAAATCGCCGAGCAGCACGCTGCCGTAGCGCGGGCGGTCCGCTTGCAGCAGGCCGCCGCGCGGAAGGCGCAGCAGGCCGCCCACGACGCAGCCGCCGCCGACCTCCGCCTCGCCACTACCCGCACCGACCAGGAACGCGCCCTTCTCGCCGCTGCCGGTATCGACCCCGACACCGTCCACGACCTCCCCGAACGCCTCGACGGCGCACCCGCACGACACGACGATGAACACACCCGCGAGCAGGACACCGGCCGCGAACTCTGACCCCACAACCGTGGGTGCGGCCGTGGCGGTGAGTCTGCATAAGGGTGGGGCCGGTAGCGGGACTTGAACCCGCAACCCCCGCATTACAAGTCCGGTGCGCTCCCAATTGCGCCATACCGGCAAACCCACACGCCCTCGGACAGGGCGCTGGGTTGGTGGGCCGGGCGGGACTTGAACCCGCGCATCGGTCCGTTATGAGCGGACTGCCTTCACCAGCTTGGCTACCGGCCCACACCTGCCAGAATAATGCCTGCGCATGACGCGGTCCGCCTTGGTGTAACGGCAGCACGTCAGCCTTTGGTGCTGCACGGTCCAGGTTCGAATCCTGGAGGCGGAACTTCCCGCCACCATCGGGATGGCCGGTTTGGGTGCCCTTGGCGGGATTCGAACCCGCACCTGCGACGATTTTAAGTCGTCTGCCTCTACCAATTGGGCTACAAGGGCCAAGCCGCCGTGCTGGCGGTGCTGTGTGCCCGCAGGGGCTCGAACCCTGGACCCGCGACTTAAAAGGACGCTGCTCTGCCAACTGAGCTACAGGCACGTAAGCGGAACCCCCGTACCCTTGTCACCGGGATGTGCGGTACCGCCGGGTCGCACAGCCCGGGCACGGATAAGGGCCCGACACTGCGTCAACAGTGGCGGACCCTCCGTGCTCTCCGAGTGGGAAAGCCAGGGACGGAGCTGCGTCCCCGAGTCTTCGCTCGGGATCCAGTGTAATCGGGACGTGTCCTGATTGCACGCTCCCCTTGGCTTGTCTGCTTCTTGTGTCCGCCGGCGCTGGCACACGGAAGGTGGGGGCTCATGTCGGAAGGCAACGAGCCGCGCCGCAGACGTGAGGTGCCGTGGTTGGGAATCGCGAGCTTGCTCGTGACTCTGGCCCGGTTCGCTCTGGATCTGTGGCGACGAGGCTAAGGAGATAACGGCGGCGGCCCCAGACACCACCTCGTGGTGACCTGGGGCCGCCGTCCGTACGGGCGTTGCCCGTCAGCTGAGTGCTTCCCAGCCAGTGGGCGGTTCAGCGAGCACGATTGCGGACTGCTTCCGGGTGCAGCCACCATTCCGGACACCAGGGATGCTCCCGCCGGGACCCCTCGAATCGGAGCATCCGGGCTCGCAGCCACGCCAGGAACCCCTCCGTCGGCGACACGTCCTCCCCAGTGTCGGGGTGTTCGGGATCTTCCGGCGGCACCCGCCCGTCGTCCTCGCCGTGCGGGGGTTGGTTGTAGCCGTCGGGCAGCTCGCCGGGGCTGAACCGGATCGGCCGGGTCGGCTGGGTCACTTGGGTGATGGGTTCGGTGGTGGCGTCGGTCATGCGGGCTGCTCCTGGGGAAGTCGGGCGCTGATGCGGGGCTGCAGGGTCGGATGCTGAAACCAGGGCATGACCTGGACTTGGACGGGGCGGGCTTTGCTGGAGAACACCACGGCCCGCCACTCCGGCAACGCCGCGAGCCGGCGAAGATCCAGTCGCGGATCTGCTCGGTGACGGTGTCGACTAGGGCGCGTCTTGTAATCGGTTGCTCGTGATTCCTGGATGCTGTTGGGGTGCCTCGCTTCCAGTTGCTCTCGGATGCTCAGTGGGTGTTGATCGCTGATTTGTTGCCCGGTCGGACGGGTCGCGCGGGGCGGCCGTTCGCGGACGCCAGGAGCATGGTCGAGGGCATCATCTACCGGTACCGGACCGGGATCGCGTGGCGGGACCTGCCGCGGACGTTCGGGCCGTGGCAGACGGTATGGGCTTGGCATCGCCGGCTCGCTGGCGATGACACCTGGGATATCGTCCTCGACCGGCTCTTGACCGCGGCGGACGCGGCCGGGCAGGTGGACTGGTCGGTGTCGGTGGACTCCACGATCGCCCGTGCGCATCAGCACGCCACGAACATCACCCGCACCACAGGGGGCTTCATCGAATTACACGGATCCTCGGTCCGAGCCGCCTGACCACGGGTTCGGCCGCTCCCGCGGCGGCCTGTCCACGAAGGTGCACCAGCTCGTCGACGGGCACGGGCTGCCGCTGGTGACACTGATCACACCCGGGCAGGCCGGCGACTCACCGATGCTGCTGCCCCTGCTGGCCGAGCTTCGCGTCGCTCGGCCAGTCGGCCGGCCACGCACCCGACCCGAGAAGCTCCGCGGTGACAAGGCGTACTCATCCCGAGCCATCCGAGCCCATCTGCGCGGTCGCGGCATCGAGGCAGTGATCCCGGAACCCCGCGACCAGCAAGGACACCGAAAGCGGCGCGGATTCCGCGGCGGCAGACCCGTCACCTACGACCCGATCGACTACAAACAGCGCAACGTCATCGAGCGCGGCTTCTGTCGGTTGAAGCAGTGGCGAGGCCTGGCGACCCGGTACGACAAACTCGCGATCGTCTACCGCGCCGCCGTCGTCCTCAACGCCGTCATCGCCTGGCTCCACCAATTGCAAGACACGCCCTAGCGGCCGACGCGGCGCAGCCACAGCGGTGGCAGTGGGAACAGGCATGAGAAGCCTCCAGAGGGCATGAGGAACGAACCGACCCACCAGGCAGCGGTGGACGGCAACAGAAAACAGAGGAGCGAGCGGTGCCCGGGTTAGCCGGTCAGATCACCGGAAGACTCCGCGGCTATCGGGTTAGTAGCAGGCGTAGTAGGTCACGGACCCGCCATTCCCGATCGAGTGCGCGGTCGCGCCAAGCCAGCCGCCGGCAGCGATGAGCTGACGTGCCGGAGCGGGCGGGGGTGAAGTACGACCCCACGTCCCCGAGTTGATGAAGTCGCAGTCCGACCCCATCGGTCGGGCGCCGTAGCTGCTGACCACGTCGCGCCAGGCGTCGGCGTCGGTATAGGCGGGTGGTGCGGGAGGCTGCTGCACGGGCGGTTTCGGTGCCGGCGGTGCCGGCGCCGGATGTGCGGGTGCTGCGGGCTTCGGTGCGGCCGGAGCGGGCTTCGCCGCGGCCCCCGCCCGGTGCTGGTGGTGGTCCGGTTCGACCCCGACCCCGTGCTGGCTGTTGCGCTACCGGTGGTGTGTGTGCTCGTGCCGTGGTCCGCAGAGGCGGCGGTGTCGTGCTGCGGTGCAGCTGACTCCTTCACCTTCGGCTTCGGTGTTGCGCTGCGGGTTGTGGCGGCCTGGGTGTGGGTGACGTGAGTGTGCGGGGTGTGGGAGGTCCCGGTGGCGGGCTGATGGCCAGTGCTGCTGACGCGGCGACCGCGCACCCCGCTATGCCGGTGGCGGTGTAGCGGACGGGCTTTACCGCCCACGCCGCCCGGTATCCAGCCTGCAGCCGGGTGGCGGTGTTGTCGAGACCGTTACGGAGCCGGTCGAGGAAGGTGTTGGTCATTGTGGTTCTCCACGAAGAAGTAGACACGCCGGTCTACCTGGGCGAGCTTGTAGGTAATTAGTACATCACCACTGGAAGCGAGGGTTCACGTTTGACTCACATTCGGTGGAACCCTCGGAGGAGGCCTCACATCGAGGCGGGGTCTCCGACGTTCCCGTCGCAGTTGTTCGTTGGTTTGCTGTGTGACTGCGACGGGGCCGGGGAGGACGCTTTCGTTGCACGGCGGGAGCGTTCTTCCCGGGATGGGCTTCCGGACCAGCGGTGAACCTGTGTCCGGGAAGGTGGTGTCGGGCGGCAGCGGGAATGGGCTCATGGGACTGCCGCCCGACCACTGCCACCTACTCCTCGAGCAGCGTGTCCGCGGGGTCGCTGTCGGTGTCTGTCGTGGTGGTGTTGCGTCGGCGGCGGAGTCCGATGACGATCAGCCCGAGTGCTGCGGCTGCGATTGCGGCGCCGCTGGTGGCGAGGATCGGGAGTTGACTGCCGGTGAACGCGAACTCACGTGGTGCCGGCGGTGCTGCTTTCACGGGTGGGACCGGCGGTGCGGGTGGTGACGTGCGTGGTTTCACCCTTCGCACCGCACTCCCCGACGTGGTGGATGGTGCCGTCAGCGAGGCGGAGGGTTTCGACCCAGTGCACCCGCCCACCGTCCGGGAGCGTCAGGGCAGGTCTGGGAATGGTCGCGGTGAACGCCGCCGCGCTGCGGCTGCGGACCACGTCGGTGTCGGTGGCGGGGACCGCGATGGGGGTGGAGGTGCCGATCTGGTTGTTCGCGGTGCACACGTCCCGGCCGGAGCCGTCCTGCTGGTAGGCGGTGAATGTTGCGGTGACACCGTCCGGGATCGGCCCGGTGAGGTGGAGGGTGTCGTGCGCGGTGTCGCCGGCGTCGATGGCCTGCGTGGCGGTGGTAGTGACAGCGAACGGGGACACGGTGGTGGTTTCCCCGAGCGCACCACACTCCCCACGCGCGATCACCTCACCGGTAGATGCGCGGAGCGTTTCGACCCAGAAGTAGTCGCCGTACTGGGCGAACGCGGCCGGAGCGGATTCGTACTCACCAGCCTCCGTCACCTCAAGGGGCGAGTCCGCCGTGGTGAACACCCGGTTCCCCGCCGTGCACACGCCCTTGGCACGAACGGCGCATCCGGCTGCGTTCCATCGTCGTCTGCAGTGCTGCCACCGTCTGCCGGCTTGTCGCCGGGCACAGCGGCGGTGGTGTCGTCGGTGGTGCGGGGCTGCTGGAAGTGGTCGTCGGCTTGCGGTTGCCGGTATGCCTCGAACGTTAGTTGCGCGGGCTTGGCGGGCATGGTGCCCGCGATGATCCCGGTGTCGGTTGCTGGTGAGCCGAGGGCAATGTCCGCTTTCGCCACCGACGACACCTCCGGGACCAGGATCCGGGCGGTCTCGTTCGGGAGGCCGAAACTGTCCGACCAGTCCTGCACGTACCCCTGCCACTTCGCCGGCTGATCCGCGGTGCGGATCTGCCACACCCATGACACATACCCGCCGGACGCGGCAGGCGCTTCGATCGGCTCGGCCGCGGTCGTGTAGCTGCCAAGCTTCGGCGCGGTGAGCTTCCGCGTCCCGAGCGGCACGGCGCCCTTCGTGACGGTGTCCGACACGGCGGGCGCTCCGTCGCCGGGGACGTGGTACGCGGTCCCGGTGAACGTCACCGGGACCGGCTTGCCGGCACTGTCCTGCAACCACGCGCCGCCCTGTGCGGCAACATCGATGCCGTCAACGAGCGCACCCGAGAGCGGCACCTCCCCGTCCGCGACGTGGCTGGTGGCGGTGATCGCGGACGGCGACACGTGCGTCTCCGCCACCAACCCGAACCGGTCCGTGAACGCGTAGCTCTTCGGGATCTGCGTCTGCGTGCGGCCATGGTCAGCGGCACGGATGGACCACACCCACGTGTAGTAGCCACCCTTGGCCGCTTTTAGCTTCCCCGACGACTTGTACGACCCCGGACCCTTATCCAGCGTGACCGTGTCAGTGCCAACGATCGGGGCCTTCGCGGGAGCTGTGTTCGCGGTCGTGGGTGGTGCCACGAAGGGTCCATAGAGTGCTCCCGTTGTCTTCACAGCAAGGTATGTGCCGTTGGAAGCCTGGCGCCACTTCTGAGACCCCTTCGCCACGGATGCGGTGAGCCCGTCGACGAACGCCTGGCCGGGCTTGACGAACTTCGACGCGACCTTGGTGGTCACTACCGGAGAGAACACCGTCGACAGTGGGTCGGTCTTGAAGGTTGATGCGTTGAAGTCGGGTTGGCCGGGGGTGCCGGCGCTGATCAGGCGTTGCGCGCCGGGTGTCGTGTAGAGGCGGACGTTGCCGGCGTAGCCGCCGGTACCGGTGAAGTGCGCGTTCGCGGTGATCCGATACGACGCCTGCGCATCCGTCGGTGTCCCCGTGATCTTCACCACCGACCCGTTCTTCACGGAAGCGGTCGTCGCAGACGACCCCGCCACATGCGCACCCGACAGCGTCAACGTGCCCTTCGTAGTCGCCGGGGACGCAGACACCGTCACCTGACCGTCGTAGGAAGACCCCATCCGGATCGACAGGGACGCCTTCCCCGCCGCCGGAGCAGCCTTGATCGTCTTCGCTTCCGCCCGATACGCGGCCAGAAAGTTCCGGATCGCCGGCCGCGCTGACGCCGGAGCACGGGTGATGAACCAGGCGTTGCCCGACATGCCATGGCCGTTGTAGTCCGTCGGGTCCGCAAGCCCCCACACGAACAGGGCGATCGCGGCGGCCTGGTCGTTGTTCGCACTGGGGCCGTGTCGGCTGATGATCGCGTTCAACTTCGCGAGCTCGTCCGCGGTGAGCGTGTGGCCGTGGTCATCCGACAGGTTCGGCACCACCTTCGGTGCACCCGTCACCCCACCCGTGGGTGAGAGCGCACCCGCGTCAATACACCACACCAGCCGGCCATCCGACTCCGCACGAAACGCCCCCAACTCCCCCGCACCCACACCCGGCTGCCCATACCCAGGACCCATCGACGCATACGGACGCATCCCAACAGCGCTCGCAGTCACCGCGGTTGAGAGCGGCCCCAACATGGCCGGAAGGATCGCTGCCAGGGCAATCCATTTCCTTGCCGTTGGCCTCAGGGACATGGAAGCGGCGCGCAACGGGAAAAACTTCATGCATCGACCATACACCGGGTTAAGTGCAACATGCTTCGCTACAGGTGGTGTATATACCGATGCATTCACTTGTCGGGCAAGATAGACGGATGCCAAAGTCATACGCCCCGGATGCGTCGTCTTGGCCGGATGACGTTCGGCTTGCCGTCGAGGTACTCAGTAGTCCAATCCGGCTCGAGATCCTTCGCTATCTGGTTGAACACCCAGGTCTCCCTCTTGGGCCTCTCTACGAAGGTGTCGGGGGTCTCGGCAAGACCTCGTTCATTGCACACTTACGCGCGCTAGAGGCTGCAGGGGTAGTGAAGGGCGACCTTGAGCCGGAGCTCCGCCGGGGGCGCTCTCCTCGTTATTTCGCCCTTCCGGATCGGGTCCGCGAGCTCACTCGGGCATGGGCTGACTACGTCACCAACGGGAGGTCTTAGTAGCCGAGTCCTTCTCCCCCTGTTACGGGGATGCACGCCCCGGTGAGGTAGGGCGTGTCTTGCAATTGGTGGAGCCAGGCGATGACGGCGTTGAGGACGACGGCGGCGCGGTAGGCGATCGCGAGTTTGTCGTACCGGGTCGCCAGGCCTCGCCACTGCTTCAACCGACAGAAGCCGCGCTCGATGACGTTGCGCTGTTTGTAGTCGATCGGGTCGTAGGTGACGGGTCTGCCGCCGCGGAATCCGCGCCGCTTTCGGTGTCCTTGCTGGTCGCGGGGTTCCGGGATCACTGCCTCGATGCCGCGACCGCGCAGATGGGCTCGGATGGCTCGGGATGAGTACGCCTTGTCACCGCGGAGCTTCTCGGGTCGGGTGCGTGGCCGGCCGACTGGCCGAGCGACGCGAAGCTCGGCCAGCAGGGGCAGCAGCATCGGTGAGTCGCCGGCCTGCCCGGGTGTGATCAGTGTCACCAGCGGCAGCCCGTGCCCGTCGACGAGCTGGTGCACCTTCGTGGACAGGCCGCCGCGGGAGCGGCCGAACCCGTGGTCAGGCGGCTCGGACCGAGGATCCGTGTAATTCGATGAAGCCCCCTGTGGTGCGGGTGATGTTCGTGGCGTGCTGATGCGCACGGGCGATCGTGGAGTCCACCGACACCGACCAGTCCACCTGCCCGGCCGCGTCCGCCGCGGTCAAGAGCCGGTCGAGGACGATATCCCAGGTGTCATCGCCAGCGAGCCGGCGATGCCAAGCCCATACCGTCTGCCACGGCCCGAACGTCCGCGGCAGGTCCCGCCACGCGATCCCGGTCCGGTACCGGTAGATGATGCCCTCGACCATGCTCCTGGCGTCCGCGAACGGCCGCCCCGCGCGACCCGTCCGACCGGGCAACAAATCAGCGATCAACACCCACTGAGCATCCGAGAGCAACTGGAAGCGAGGCACCCCAACAGCATCCAGGAATCACGAGCAACCGATTACAAGACACGCCCTAGATGCCGAGCGGGAGCGCATCCGGCGTGAGCGCAACACCTGACCGCGACCACCGCCGTGGTAGAACGCATTGTCTACTTTCCTGATGGTGGGGAATTGGTCATGCTGAGCCACCGCCGATACCCGGGTGGTTCCACCAGTGGGAAGGGGCGACTCGAACGTGTCTTCCCCACCGGGGTGTTCGGTGACAGGGGCCCTGATCCACGCCTGTCACCGGAGCACTCATCGAGAGGTCGCCAACGTCGAAAGACGCCACGTTTGCGCAGGTCTCGTCTGGTTTGCGATGACGGCGCGTTTCCCCTTCACGGCTATTCCGTAAGGTTTTAGTGTCGCTGCGATGAGGGGGTGTGGCCTTGGCTGCACGACGGCGTGTGCGCCGGTTCATGCGAGGTGCGGATAATGTCGAACGGGGTCCGGGTCTCGGGTCCGTTCGCGGTCGGGTGATGTGCCGTGTTTTCCTCCGCCAGGGCGCACCATCGTAGCTGCTGCGGTTAGTGGTGGGTGGTGTCGTTTTCGTCGAGTTCGATCTCCTCGTGGGCAACATCCTCAGTGACCTGCTGCTGCTCGGTGTGGGTTTCGGTGCCGAGCTTGACGCGCTCGACGGGGACGGTTTCCTTGTCGACCACGACGCGTTCCTCGTTCAGGGTCCCTTCGTGCTCTTCCTCGCTGAGGGCCGGCCCGTTGGTCGCGGCGTCGACGTTCGTGTCGGTGATCGGTTCGCGCTCGAGGGTGACTTCTTCGTGCTGCACGGGGACGGTGACGTGCTGCTGTTCGGTGACGACGTGCTTCCGGAGTCGTGCACGTCCGGTTTGCACGTTCTGCGTACCGACATTCAGGCGTTCCTCGGAACGAGTCATCGCGTCGTACGTGTCCGGCCCAGATGTGTCGTGGCCGGCACTGGCGGTGCCGTAGTCACCGTTGACTCCACTGGTGGTGCTGATGCCGTAGTGGTCGAAGATGCGGTCCTGTTCCTGCTCGGACAGGTCACCATCGGCGTCGATGCGAGGTGCGTCTTTGATGGTGTCCTTGTCGAAGGTGACACGGAGCTCGTCGCCGGTGAAGCTGGCGTCCTGGAGCGGGGACGAACGACTCGGCCGTGCCGAACAGTCCGGTGGAGACGGATGCGAAGAGGGGCTGGCCGCTGTCGTTGCCGAGATAGACCTGCTTGACGGTGCCGACCTTGTCGCCGTTCCGGTCGGTCACCACAACCGGCTCGCTGCCGCGACGGAGGGGACTTCTCCGCCTCTCCCAGTTGGGCTACAAGGGCCAAACCGCACTACTCGAAGTGGTCTGTGCTCGTAGCGACTCGAACCCCTGGACGCCATCGGCAATTGCCGCGCGCGCGACCGACGAGCTGCGTCCGGATTGCAAACAAGAGCGGAGGGCTGCCGTCAACGACGGATTTCAGCCCCCCGACCTTGAACTCCCCTACTAACGAAGACTCTCCCCTACCCGAACGGGTTGAAGCCGACGCTTACATAGAGATCTTCACTACCGACACTGATGCCGGCGACGTTGATGCCGAGAATTTCTTCGATTGTGAGATTCATGGACATGCCTTCCGTGCGGTGTTCGTCATCGAAAACCTCGTGACGAGCTCACCCTGCCACCGCCCTCCGAAACACGCCTATACCCCCAGGATACTCTCAGATTTAGGGCCGCGCGTCCCCCAAAAGGCTGATTGACAACACGTTAACGAGATTAAGGGCGGTACGTGGTAGAGAATAATGTTGCGGAAACCACGGATGCTGCTTAGACATTTATCAACCTTAACATCGAATTTCAATTTGACGACGGGGGCACTGAGTCGAAAGACGTTGACTTCAATCCGAAGTGGGGCCAGATCAAGAATCGACAATATTCTCAGGGAGCTTACCAAAGCCCGTTAATGCTATTTATCTGAGGGCAGAGAGCGCTGAAGCCTCATTGAGCATTCTTGGTGGACGCACGTTCTATAAAATTGCATCCGGGTGGCTGTCAAACAACAATGGCACCTGGTCGGAGCGTCATAGTTTGGCAGACCCTACTGACAGTAACAACACGAGTGTGTTCTACAAGTGGGATGCAGATCCGGAAACGCTACCGGGCGTTTGAGTCGGTTCCTGACAAGTTAAGTCAGCTGCACAACCACCCTATTGAAGTAACCAGCAGTACTGAGCACCACACCACTGGGGTCGGGCCGGGACCACAACCGACCCGACCCCACCGTGAGATACCCCCCTCCAGCCCCTCCATCAGATAAACGAGCTCATCGAGGCAGCCGCCGAGAAATAACTCGCTCGCACCATCACGCGTTACGGAGTGCGTCGGCCTGCTCATGATCGACGAGCTTAGTTACGGCGGCTCTGAACTGCTGCTTGAGGGACTCACCGAACGAGAGAAAGATCTCCGTCCCGATCGCGTCGAACGAGTCTTTCAGCGGATGGACGACGACGTTCACCGACCCACGCTCTGTGCCACGGGTCGTCGACCGCCTCGCATTCAACGACACCATTCTCGAGACCGGCAAGACCAGCCGCCGACTCAAACACCCCGCAACCAGCACCAGCTCTAACGGTCTACTTGGCCAAGGCGTGTCTCGTAATCGGCACCGCCACACCGCTACGGCATTGAGGATGACCGCAGTAGATCCAAGCTGCGACTGCTCACGACTGCTGAGCCAAGGAAGACACCGAGCGGTGCACCCGTGGGGCGCATCCGACGTTTACTCGGAACCGGATACCTACTCCCCCAACCAGTCCGCAAGCCGATCGGCTACCGGACTGTTTTGCGCCTGACGCTCCGCGGTATCCACTTCTTGGCTGATCTGCGCGGCCTCGGATGGATATCTTCTGCCGGACGACAGGGTGGGTCGGCGTTTTCGGCTTCGGCGCGGTAGCGGAGCATGGTGGTGGTGGGGCGTGTCCGATGGGGGATGGACACGCCCCACGCATGGTCGGCGGGATCGTTGTCAGAACGGCCGACCGGAGTGATGGTGGAGCCTCCACGACTCAACACCACCCGGTAACCGTACCCAGATCCGACAATCGGTGCAATAATGATCAACTGAGATGTCAAATGTGCAACGGGTCGAGTACGAGTGCATCATCTGCGGCTGGTCGGTGACTGCTCCGGAGATGCATGCGGTGCGACGCGCGATCGTGCAACACGACTATCTCGTACATGATCTTCCGTTGCCGCAGCGGATCCGGGACGAGCTGCTCGGCACCCCTGGACGGGATGTTCGGCGATGAGCCTCTATCAGTGTCCGCTCTGTGGCTGGTCTGCCGGGTGGACCCGCGGGTATGTGCTGCACCTGCTGGTCCGGGCGCATGACATCGACGCGCATGACCTTCGTACCCCGAAGTGGGCGCCACTGTCGATCACCGGACTGCCCGACCCGCCAGAATAAACGGAGACATAAGGTGCGCGGGTGTGGTGGGACGATCAACAAAGAGCACTCCGCACGAACTGGCATGCTGATTCGAGTTCCGCCACTCGCGCCACCCAGCGGAGAGTCAGGAACCTTCCCGCCGCCATGCGGTCGTGGCAGTGAGGTTCGGTCATCGCCGTCAACGCCTGGTGTGCCCCGCTTTACACATTGGAGTGGGCTTCCGCGTGATGCGTGGTGATCGGGCACGGGTTTTGCCCCGCCGTGTTCCACGCTGCGGCCCACATGCCGATGATTGCCGGGGTGGCCATGCGGGAGCGTGCATCGGAGGATCCAGTACTCGCTGGTACACACCATCGTGTCCATGCCTGCACAATACTGATTACGCAGTCAGACTACGGAGAGAGGGTGGCAGGGTGCGCGTTCCGTGGTTGTTGTCGACGCTCATGCGGATGCGGCGCGAGCTGGGCTTGGAGGCGGGTTGGTGCAACGCTCGTGTCGCCGCTTACGAGTGCCTCGTCACCGCGGCAATGCAGGAAACCAGGACCGTTGCGGGGCTCGAGGAGCACATCACCGCCGTTATGCACCTGATGCGCAGCCACCCGCCGGCATGGCCAGGGCGGATACCGCGAAAGGGAACCGATGATCTCATCGCAGGAACCCACCTCGTTCGCTGCCGCACAGCAGCGAGCTTTGACGGAACGAGCCTGGAACGACGCGGTCCACGCAGTCGACGACTTGCTGTCCACGATCGGCGACAGCTCCGAACTCCGTAACCCAGACCGCCGCCGCCAACTTGCCCGAAACATCACCACGACCATCCGTCAGAAGATCGGCAGATAACCCCCAAACATACGATTCTCTCAAGACTGTCTGAGCAACGGTGTGTGGGGTCTGGCGGGTTCGGTAGTGGGTGGTGCGCTCGAGGCGGTCGGGGTAGTTGATCGCGAACGCGTTGAGGGCGGGCTTCCACCTGATCATCCAGCGTGCCCGGCCACCGCCGGTGGGGTCAAGCGACCTCGTCACGAGGTAGAGGCACTTCAGCGCCGCCTGCTCGTTCGGGAAGTGCTACCGGCGCGCGGACCGCGCGCCGGTAGCGGGCGTTGATCGACTCGATCGCGTTCGTGGTGCAGATCACGTTCCGGATCTCGACGTCGTATGCCAGGAACGGGACGAACTCCGCCCAGGAGGGCACTGGCTCCGCCATCATGCCAATATTCTGATTATGTAGTGGGGTGATGAATTTCCGTATAGTTCTCGCCCGTCTTGTGGGCAGCGTTGCCGTGCTCGCAGTCATTGTGGTTGGTGTACGAGCGGATCTTGCGTCGACTCGTGCGGCTGCGGCGGTAACAGCGACGACGTCCCGTGCTGCAGCGCCAACGATCGATGAGCTCGCGCAGGGCCGTCAGGACGGCGATGCGGAGGTGAGGGTTGCCGGGCCGGTGCAGGTGAACTTCCGGCGGTTGTCGTTCCAGCCGGGTGCGAGCACTGGTAAACACTGCCATTACGGCCGCTTGGTTGGTGTCGTCGAAGAGGGCACGTTGACGCATTACGCGTCGATCTACCCCGGTGGCGTGCATGTCTACCGCGCTGGCGACACGATCAACGAGGGACCCGGCTACGTGCACGAAGGAGTGAACGAGGCCGCGACGCCGCTGGTGCTGTATGTCACCTACCTCACCCCGGAGGGCAAGCCGCTCGCGGAAACCGACCTCAGCAACTGCGACGCCGCGTAGCTGCCGTCGCTCAGAGGCCACAGGATGCGTCGACGTGATATCAGGCGCGGCCGGTAAGGGTTGCGGCGTGGTTGGTGATGTGGTCCCAGTCGATCGCAGCGTCGGGGTGTTGCAGGTGGAATTGGGCTTGGGAGCGGACGCGTTGCTCAGCGGCCGTGATGAGGGGATTGTCGATCATCGCGGCGAGCTCTCCGAACTCGTCGTTAAACGCAACTTGCGCGTCCCGGTCGTGGTCCTGCAGCTTCGGCAGCAGACCACTCATCCGTCTCCGCGCTTCCGAGAGTTCCTTCGTAGGAACACGGTCGAGGTGGTCCAGGACGAAGCTGCGGATCATGTGCATGTACTCCGCTGCTCGCCGGTATGCATCCGGGGACCGGTCTTGGATGCGGGTGTACCGGTTGGGTTCCATCTGGATCAGCCCGTCCGCGGCGAGCATCGCGATCGCTTCCCGGATCGGGGTCCGCGATACCTGCAGCCATGCGGTCAGGTCCGCGTCGTTGAGTTTCTCGCCGGGCTCGAGCTGACCGTTGAGGATCTCGTCACGGATCCGGGAGTACGCGATGTCACGGATCAGTTGACGTTGGGGTTCAGACGAGGGCTGCGGCACGGGCATGCATGTAAACGTATGCCACGAGCCTGCCCACCCCACCATGCTTCCGGCACCGCGAAGCAGCAGTACCGGTTGACGATCGGCTATCGAGACGGCAGAGCGAAGGGAACACTCTCAGATGGGGTACCCCTATCGATACGCCAAAGGGCAGAGCTCTCCTTCCCGAATGAGGGTTGGCGTTTTTTCGGCGGCTACTTCTTCCCGAGACGGGCTCGCCGCAGTTCTGCGACGATGCGTGCCCGCTCGGGGTCCTTGGCCAGCGTGCGGTCGTCCACGATGTCCACGACGTGCTTGACCAGCTCCGCGACCTGCTTGCGCAGGAGGAAGCCGAGCACGGAGGGGATGACCGTGATGACGCCGGTCAGGATGGTGCCGCCGAAGGCCGTCAGCATGTCCACCGTGGTGTCGGTGATGGGCATGTTGGCTCCTTCGGGTTTGGCCGTATGGCCAGCCCGCCCGTCGTGGGCGGGGGTCTAGAGCGCCGGGAGCCGACGTGGGCGCCCGGTGGGCGCGTAGTACCCCTATGCGCGGAGCGAGTCGTCTGCTGTGTGCTCCCGCGTTGAGGGCATGGAAAAGGCCGGCCCTGACGGGACCGGCCTGTTCGTGGTGCTCGGATGCTGCGCTGAAGGCAGAGTCGTCTCGAGCGGTTCCAGCCTACGGTTCGGGCCGGACATGACGAAAGCCAGTCCGATGGACTGGCTTTTTGCGCGCACTGATGATGCGTGCCTCAGCATAGCTGATTTCGGGACATGCCTGCAGGCATGCGGATCGACTCCGATGGGCGCGTGGTGCTCCTATGCGCGGAGCGAGTGAGTTCGCGGCGGTCCGGCGTGGGCAAGCAAATGGCCGGCCCTGACGGGGCCGGCCTGGTTGATGTGGTCGAGTGTTGCTTGCGTTGCGGGCAGAGTTATCTCGAGCGGTGCCAGCATACGTTCTCGGGCCGGACATGACGAAAGCCAGTCCGATGGACTGGCTTTTTGCGCGCACCACTGACGCGGGGCCAGCCTACCGCGACTTTGAACAGGCGTGCAACTGCGCGGATCCGCGCCGCAGGAGCTGATCGTCTGCCTGGCAACGCCGCCGGCGAGTGGGCGATGTGTGAGCCGCCGTTGGTCTGTTGTCTCGCGAACGCCGTATCAGAGAGGGAGCAGCAGAAATTCGTCTGGGACTCCGGCCGTCTGAGCCGTAGAACAGAGTGCGACCAACCGCCAAGGAGCGACAACGCATGAACAACAAGTCCACCTACACGTTCCGTTTCGAACACCAGAAGTCGCACGCAACCGCCCCGCTGCCACCCAAGGGCCCCTGGGGCGTGACCTGGCTCATCGTGCGCGTCGCAGGCGTACTCGTCGGCTCCGCCCACCTCGTCGTCCCTTTGCTCCAGCAGTAATGGTGGTTACTCGGCTGCAGCTCAGTTAGCACCTCGATGACCAGGGCGTGCTGTCCGCGCAGGTACGCCCGGTGATTGCGCCCTACTGATGGCGGGGCCGGCGCTCCATCACGTCAGCTGTGGACAACAGTTCGAGCCGCCATCGCTCACTGTCGTCCTCTAGATAGCGGCTGATGCCATCCAACGTTCGACTCCAAATGTCCACCACGACCCAGTTCTTGAGGATCTTGTCCATACCCGGGTCGTTGTTGTGCAACAGCCAGGATTGAAGTTGGGCTGTAACAGACTTTGCTCCTTGGCGGTCGGTGCGATCGAACTCGCCATGAGCGGACGCAACCTCAGCAAGTGCGGGCCATGTCGCATCGTCCATCAGCGCTTTTGCTGTAACAGCGGCAAGGCGGTTAAGCCGGTCCGCTTCCACCGCGCGCTCGCGTCGAGACGTCTGCTGCATCACCTTGTTGGACTGACGGAGAGCTCGCACCGAGACGACGAGCGCAGCTGCCGCGAGCAGTATGGATGCCATCGCGCTGATGGATGGCAGGACAATCCCCGACCACCAGTCAAAGGCCGATACTGCTTCCGATGCGGCGAGCATGTAGAGATCCTAAGCGTGCGGGCACAGGCTGCCGCTTGAAGACACCGACACGCAGTTGTTGACGTTTGTCATCTGCGGTCAGTTGTCCGCTCGGGATCGATCCGCGTACGCTCCGCGGCGTGACAGACGAGCTCTCAGCGACGTCATAGCCGACCCCGGTTGCCGGCACCGGGGGTCGTGCGTACCGTGATGGTCTGCGCCCGGACCATTCCCCCCAGCGACTTCGGGCGCCCGCAGCTCGAGCAGCCCCCCTATTCGCTCGAGCTGCAGCCGGCCCCGGCCCTGTTCCCCAACAGGCCGGGGCCGCTTCACGTTCGCTGGCCTCTGCGCGCCGGCGAGCTCCTCGAGCACGCGGGATCCAAACGGACCGCCGGCGGCGGCCTGTTCTGTCTGAGCGGGCCGCCGCCGGCGGGCTGATCTTGTCTGATGGGAGCCGGCAAGCCGGCCAGCGCTCTGGGCCTGCGGCCCGTTTTTCACCGAGAAGCCTTCGGTGGCTCGGTCGCAAGCTCCCTCGTAGCAGCCTCCCGGGCCGTGTCTAGCCGCTGGCGCGGCCGGATCCTCCGAGATTTTCGGCACGCGGTCGCAAGCTCCCTTATTTCGCGCCGAAATTCTCTCCCCCTCCGCCCTTCGGGTAGACACACCCCTCCCGGCCGCTAGGCGGTAAACCGCCTTCTCGGCAAAAAAACGAGGAGGGGACAAGGAGAACGGAAATGAAGTTGATGGGTATTCGAGCGACCGCAGATGGTGCGGTTGAAGGCGTCGTCGTGAACGCACGTGAGTCGACCCTGCAGGGCACGCGGGAGCAGATCGGGTGCCGCCTGGTGGACGTGGTTCGCCTCGACGGCCGGATCGATGCGTGGATCGATGACGAGGGCATGTACGCGGGGGGCCGCAACGACCTCGCCACCGTCGCGGCGGTTGCGCTCGGGCGTTCCCGGGCGGCGTCGCCGCTGTACGGGACGGTCCTGTTCCTGACCTACGACGAAGCCGGGGACACCCGGTCGCTGTCGCCGGATCAGTACACGGCCGTCATGCGGGCGTTCCAGCACGCACGGATGGCGCTCACCCGGGCGGAAGCACTGTCCGCAGTGTTCCGCGAGCAGTAACACCCAGCAGTCCCACCCATAGAAAAAGACCGGGTGCGGAGTTCCCGACAACGCCTAATTGCCAGGACCCGCACCCGGTCACTACCGGAAAGCGTCAAGACCATGAGCATTGCAGAACACATCACCGTCACCCACCTGACCGACCAGCCCCAGCCCGACGCGAGCGGCGTTGACCTGGTGCACGTCCCCGCGGTGGACGTGGTGATCGAGAACAACGTCCGCACCGCGGCCGACCTTGACCCCGCGTTCCTGGCCTCCGTGAAGCGTCACGGGGTGCTCCTGCCGACCATCGGCTACCGGAACGCCGAGGGGGCCGTGGTGGTCCGCGACGGCCAGATGCGCGTCCTCGCCGCCCGCGAGGCTGCCGTGGCTGTCCCCGTCTTCGTCACGGCCCGTGACGACAGCACCGCCAAGCGGATCGCGGAGCAGTTGGTCGCCAACGAGCGCCGCACCGCCCTGTCGGACGGTGACCGGATCGCCGCGTACCGCCAGTTGGAAATCGAGGGCCTGTCGGTCACCGCGATTGCCCGCGAGACGGGCACGAAGCGTGACTCGGTGAAGCAGACCCTGACCGTCGCGAAGTCGGACGCAGCGGCCACGGCCGTGGCATCCGGGCAGGCGACGTTCACCCAGGCGCTTCTGGTGGCCGAGTTCGACGGCGACGACGAAGCAGTCACCGAACTGACGGAGTGGATTGCGAAGGGCTACGACGACGACGAACTGGCCCACGTCGCTGCGCGCCTCCGCCGTGACCGGGAGCGTGCCGCCGCGGTGGACGCGCTCACCGCGGAACTGGCCGCAGCGGGCAAGCGGGTGGTGACCGATGACGACGACTACGCGCCGCTGTCCCGGTTCACCAACGCCGGTGACGACGTGATCGCCTACGACGACCGAACCCCGATCACCGAGGCCGAGCACGCCGAGTGCCCCGGCGCGGCGTACGAGGTGCGACAGTACGGCGAGGTCGTCGCCGTTCCCGTGTGCGCGACCCCGAACGTCCACACGCTCCGCGTCGGGCGCGTCGGCGTAGGTGTCCCGGCGTCGGCGTCGGCCTCGGCCGAGCCGAAGTCCGACGCGGACGCCGAAGCCGAGGCGGAGGAACGGAAGGCCGCACGTCGGCTCCTGGTCGCCAACAACAAGGCGTGGGACGCAGCCGACGACGTGCGCCGCGAGTTCGTTGCGTCGCTCCTGCAGCGCAAGAACGCGCCGAAGGACGCTGCCCGGTTCCTGGCGATCGCGCTCACGCGCCACGCCAGCACCCGGTTCGCCTCCGGCGTGGTGAACGCCCGCGGTCTGCTCGGCATCGAGTCGAGCGGGTGGGAGCCGGACACGCTCTCCCAGTGGGTCGAGCAGCACCCCGCGAAGGGGCTGCACATGTCCCTCGCGGTCGTGCTCGCCGGATTCGAGAACACGGCGAACCGTGAGTGGTGGCGCACCCCGAACGCCGACTCCCGCGGCTACCTTGGCCAGTTGGCAGCGTGGGGCTACCCGCTCAGCCAGGTCGAGAAGATCGCCGCAGGCATCCAGCCCGACGCAGAACCGGAGGACGGCGAGGCCACGCCCGCCGAGTAGGTGAACCAGCGTGGGGGTCGCAACCAGCGGCCCCCACGCCCACCCGGCACCGGTTCGTGTCCCATCACGGCCCGCAGGTGTCCCATCGGGCTGTCCTGGTGTCCGTGGGCTGCGCGACGGCTCCGCCGCCGCGGCAAGGGGCTCCGCCCCCTCCCCGACCCCGGCGCTGCTCGACGGAGCTCGCAGCGCGACGACACCGCAGCGCGGCGCCGCGCTCAAGAGCGCTCAGGGGGAGACGAGATCCCCGGTGGTCGACGTCGACTCACGTGGGCTGGTGATCCAGGCGAGCTGGTGCTCGTCGCAGAACCGGCCCGGCAGTTCATCGCCGGTGTCGAGGTCGATCGGTTCCCATGCCTCCGGTTCCGCCGGGTCGGTGCAGCCGTCGACGTAGCAGGGCACCAGGTCCGCGGGCTGCACCCAGAACGAGTGCAGGACCTCGATCGTCCGAGCAACGTCGGCGTCGACGCCGGCGGGTGCGGAGGTCGGGGGCGTGGTGTCGTCCTGCTCGAGCAGGACGTCGATTGGGTTGCCCGGGTTCCTGGGCCGGCCCTTCCGGGCGCCGCGTCGGGTTCTCATGCCCGGATGCTGCCAGCAGCACCGGCCCCCGCCCTGCCGGACCCGCCGAGAACAGGTGCGTCCAGTGCTTCCGGCCGGAGGCCGGGAGTCGTTTCACTCCGGGTGGAACCGGCTCCGCCGGTGCTGTAGGGCCTTCGGCCCGTTTTTTCGCCGTGAAGCCTCCGGCGGCTCGGTCGCAAGCTCCCTCGTAGCAACCTCCGGGTCTCCGTTCAAGTGGCTTCGCCACCGGCTCCTCCGAGATTTTCGACACGCGGTCGCAAGCTCCCTTATTTCGCGCCGAAATTCTCTCCCCCACCGCCCTCCGGGTTGCACTGCGGCCTCCGGTTGCTAAGGCGGATAACCGCCTTCACGGCAAAAAAACGAGAGGGAGAGGAAGAACAATGCAACGTATCGAAAGCCTGGCAACACTTATCCCGGTGGTGGACGCGGACGAGATTCCGCGGCAGTTGGCGAAGATCGCCGAACGTGACGAGGACCTGCAAGTGAGGTTGAAGCAGGGCTACGTCCTGACGCACACCGCGGCGATAGCAGGACCGGACTTCACGACCTTCGTGGACACCCTGATCCACACCGGCCCCGACGAGTGACCAAACGCGGGAGGGGGCAACTCGAACTTGCCCCCTCCCGCTCCACCCATCATCACCGATCACACCCACCGAAGGGCACCCCATGACCAGCATCATCATCCCGACCAAGGACGTCGCCGCCCTGCTCCGCAAGGAACTGCGAACCACGTTCCCCGGTGTCCGCTTCTCGGTGCGCTGCTCCACCGGCACAGCGTCCGCGTGGATCAACGTCCACCACGAGGACGGCCCTACCAGCGCCCAGGTCTACGACATTTGCCGCAAGTACGAGGGCCGCTCGTTCGACGGCATGACCGACACCTACACCGACCACGGCACCACCCTGGTTGCCGGGGAGCCAGGGGAGATGCCTACCGAAGTCCATTCCGGCTGCGACGGCATCAACACCGCCCGCGACTTCACCTCCGCCGGGCACCTCGCTGCACAGCGGATCATCCGCGAGTCCAGCAACATGCCGCACCTGATCCTCTGCGACGACGCCGGCGAGCTCGTCGAGGATCGCGACATCACCGACGGCCAGGGCTGCGAGTTCAACGACGGACACCATGCCTGGGATCGGCCGCAACTCTCGGCATGGTCCGCGGTCCGGTTCCTGCTGCAGCACACCGACCTCACCCCCCACCCCGGCACGCGCGTAGCCGGACGGGCCGCGCCGCCGATTGCGACGGCGACGCGGCCCCCTTACCCCGGGGGTGCCCACCGACCAGAGCGGGCACCCCCATCCCGGAACCTAGAGAGGACCACCCATCATGCACATCACCTACGAACGCCCCGCCGCCATCGGCGAGCAGATCGACCCGGCAGCACCTGCCGCGGACCTCGACCCGACCGGCGCCGAGTGCGCAGCGACGACGTATGACGTCGGCGGCCTCGAATGGCACTGCACCCGCCGCCCCAACCACACCGACGACGAACACCGTGCCGCATTCGACGTCCACGGCGGCGGACCCACCGGCGAAGTCGGCTTCGCCTGGCAGTACGAGTGGGGCGGCGCCGGACACGGCCCATCCTCCACCGAACCCATGACCACGGTCACCGTCACGGTGTCGTTCCCGTCGACGGCATGGACGAACGAGCAGCTGCCCGAAGCGATCGCCGACGCGATCCGCTCCGCGTTCTGGGAGTGCGACCACGACGACGTCACCGTGGCCACCACCGCGACCAGCACCCCGCACCCCGTCACGCGTTGAGCCGCGGCCGGCGGCGGCTGTTTCCGCATGGTGAACAGCGCCGGGACGACACAGTTAGGGAATGCGCAGCACGCTATTCCTATCGGGTGACGGTAATAACAACCCGGCCTTAATGCTCCTGGGGATTCCCAGCCCTCCCGCTGTTATCGATGCCCCAGCCGTACGTTCGTAAACGTCATGCCCTGGAGCCAAACAATGCAGATGCATACGATGCCAACAGGTGTGCTGACCGGCAGAAAAAGGCTCAAAGAATGTGCTGAAAAGGGTACATATATAGGCCCGCGCGTTATAGAATAGAAGCATGCAACGGGGGAGGGGCCCCCACCGCATCACAATCTTTCGGAAGGTGATTTCGATGAGTATTACGGTTTACACCAAGTCGGGGTTCTGCGGCATGTGCAAGGCCACCGAGCGCGCTCTCGACTCCGCCGGCATCGAGTACACCGAGGTGATCCTCGACGACGTCGACCAGGCGCAGATCGAAGAGTGGAAGACCACCCTCGGCACCAACGCCCCCATCGTCGTCACCGACACGGAGACCGGTTCCTGGAGCGGGTTCCGCCCCGACAAGATCGGCGAACTCGCCTCGAGCACGGCCGCGTGATGACGATGACCCTCGAACGTCCGACCACCGTCCGCCCCGACATCGTGCAGCAGTCAACCCGCGACGCCGTCGACGAGCTCTACGACGGCGACACTGTGGCCGCGTTCCGCGCGATCGACGCGGCCACCGCCGACCCGACCGAGAACGTCCGCGAGTGGGAACTCACCGACGAGCAGCGCCAGGTCTGGGAGGCCGGCTACATGGTCGGGTTCCAGATGGCCGCCCCGGCACTCATCGCCGAGGTCCTCGAGCTGCGGGCCCGCATCGAGCAGACCGAGCACGACGCCGACCGGTACTACGCCGAGATGTGCCGTCGCCCTGCCCCCGCCGAGCCGACCGCGTCGGGTCCGACGTTCGCGGAGATCTCCCGCGCCCGCGGCGAGGACGACCGCGCCGCCCGCCACGAAGCAACGATGGACCGCATGTTCCCCCAGTACGCCGGCGCACGCGCCTGAGCACGGAGACTAGAACCATGAACACCGCGGCAGAGCTCACGTCGACCGTTTCAGCACTCGGGCGCGAAGTACCCATCTGGGTCTTCCTCGTCGTCACGGTCCTGCTGGTACTCGGCGGCGTCGCGGCGTTCATCGCCCGCCATGTCCGGGCGTCGGAGGGGGAAGCTCCCTCGCTCGTCCCACTTCCCTCTACGGCAGCGGTCTTGTTCGTCGCGGCCGCGGTGGTGTTCCTCCCGGTGTTCGCGGTGCTGGTGCAGGCGTTCTAATGAGCCGGCGAGGTAGGGATCGATGACGCCGGGCCGGAAGTTGTTCGAGGAGATTACGACGAGTACTCCGACGGAAGACAGACCATGACGGGCCAACGGCGATTCGAGTTCGCGCGCGACGCAGGGACCCCTGCACGTAGTGGCGAGCCACTTGTCGATGCGTTCTCATCGCCGGCGAACCTCGACGAGCTCGCAGCGCCGCCAGCGGACCAACGAGGCGCGGAGATCCCGATGGGGAAGTTCACCGCGAGGGAGTGGGCAATCTTCCGTCAGGGGCAACGGTGGGGGTACGAGTCCCGGCAAGCGGAGGTGGACGCGGCGTGGAACGCGTATAACGCTGCGGACTTCGACGCCGACCGGTACTACCGGGCTGCGTATGACCACGACAACCACGACTGCGCCATCCATGCGAACAAGGGCCGCTACCAAGGTGCAGCGACCAGGCTGCTGCAGTGGGTGGACCCCGACGACGTCGATTTCCCTGAACCCTGATCAGCGTCCAGGCGCAGCGGTAGAATTCACCCAGGAGGTACGCGACTATGAGCATCACCGCACCAGGCATTCGATCGGTCCCCGCGACCGAAGCAGACCGCCGTCTGCAGCTCGCTGACGCCGCCCTCGGCGCAGCCGGCCACCAGGTTACCGACCCGGTCCTCCGCGAGTACAGCCGCCGCGTTGCTGAAGGCACGATGAGTGCCGAAGCTGCGATCGCTGCCGGGGTAGCGCATATCGACGCACGCTGAGCCGTGTCAACAACCTTCCGTGCCTGGGATGACTACTTCATCCCAGGCACGACTGTTCTCCGGAACAAGTTCGGCGCCGTCGACGCCGCAGACCTCGCCGCAAAGGAAGAGTTCGCGGCACAGGTGCGACTCGTCGAGCTCGCCGCGGATCCCGTGCGCGGTCGATTCGACTACGACCACATGAAGGAGATCCACCGCCGCATCTTCCAAGACGTCTACGAGTGGGCCGGCCAGCAACGCGTCGGCCCCGACGGACGGATGAGCAAGAGCGGCCCCGACATCGTCAACTTCGCAGTCGGGGATCCCGCGGCGCCGACGGTCCCGTACGGGTACTACCCGGGGCCGCAGGTCGCCGACGCTGCGGAGGCCGAGTACCGCAAGCTCGCCGACGCGAACTACCTCACCGGCCTGGGACGGACAGACTTCGTCGACCAGATGGCTGAGCGGTGGGCAGAGCTCAACGTGGTGCACTCGTTCCGAGAGGGCAACACGCGTGCCCAGTTCGTGTTCTTCCACCAGCTCGCCGAGCACGCCGGCTATGTCCTCGATACGGCACCGTTCCAGCTGGGGGAGCCACTTCGGGACCAGTTCGTCGCTGCCCGGTTCTACAGTCAGGCGACCGGCCGTTCCGACCGGCTCGGGCAGGTCCTCGGCGAAGCGGTGACCCCGCTCCCGAGCACGCTTCCCGCTCGAGCGACGTCGTACCCCATGGCAATCACCGAGGCGCTACGGGCGAGCGCGGCCACGGAGTCCCCGCAGCCGAGGCCGCAACCGTCGTCAAGCACACCGGCGCCGCGGCGTGATCGAGCTCACGGCCGGGACTGACCGCGGTCGCGGCTCAGCAAGGACGTCTAGGGCGTGTCTTGCAATTGGTGGAGCCAGGCGATGACGGCGTTGAGGACGACGGCGGCGCGGTAGACGATCGCGAGTTTGTCGTACCGGGTCGCCAGGCCTCGCCACTGCTTCAACCGACAGAAGCCGCGCTCGATGACGTTGCGCTGTTTGTAGTCGATCGGGTCGTAGGTGACGGGTCTGCCGCCGCGGAATCCGCGCCGCTTTCGGTGTCCTTGCTGGTCGCGGGGTTCCGGGATCACTGCCTCGATGCCGCGACCGCGCAGATGGGCTCGGATGGCTCGGGATGAGTACGCCTTGTCACCGCGGAGCTTCTCGGGTCGGGTGCGTGGCCGGCCGACTGGCCGAGCGACGCGAAGCTCGGCCAGCAGGGGCAGCAGCATCGGTGAGTCGCCGGCCTGCCCGGGTGTGATCAGTGTCACCAGCGGCAGCCCGTGCCCGTCGACGAGCTGGTGCACCTTCGTGGACAGGCCGCCGCGGGAGCGGCCGAACCCGTGGTCAGGCGGCTCGGACCGAGGATCCGTGTAATTCGATGAAGCCCCCTGTGGTGCGGGTGATGTTCGTGGCGTGCTGATGCGCACGGGCGATCGTGGAGTCCACCGACACCGACCAGTCCACCTGCCCGGCCGCGTCCGCCGCGGTCAAGAGCCGGTCGAGGACGATATCCCAGGTGTCATCGCCAGCGAGCCGGCGATGCCAAGCCCATACCGTCTGCCACGGCCCGAACGTCCGCGGCAGGTCCCGCCACGCGATCCCGGTCCGGTACCGGTAGATGATGCCCTCGACCATGCTCCTGGCGTCCGCGAACGGCCGCCCCGCGCGACCCGTCCGACCGGGCAACAAATCAGCGATCAACACCCACTGAGCATCCGAGAGCAACTGGAAGCGAGGCACCCCAACAGCATCCAGGAATCACGAGCAACCGATTACAAGACACGCCCTAGCTGGAGCCTGTCTCGCTCCACAGCGCCGTGGAGCTGCTGTGGGCGGGGCAGAGGTCAACGAATCCACGGCGCCGGCCCTCAGCGCTGTTCGCGGGCAACCAGGACTGCTCACGGGCGATGAGTCGTACTCCGTCGACGTCCTCGCCGTCGTAGGCAGGCACGAGCGTCGCGGTGCACCCGGGGTGGTCGCACCTCATGATCACGGTCGGGTTCACGGTCACGGCTGCAGTCTCCCGTACCGCTCGGACGTCACAGCCACTCCCACGCGGTGACGTGGCCACCGGGTGCGCCGGCGTCTTCTGCGAACCGCTCCGGAGCGTTCCACCGAGCGGGTGCGCCTGGGACGCCAAGCGTCGCGGCAGCGGCGGCCGCGCCGGGGCGGGTGGGGTCGACGTCGACGACGTAGAACGCTTCGAGCGCGGCGACGAGTTGCGCGCCGTCACCCTCGGTGTGTGGTTCGAGTGAGATGTTCAGCAGCGGGATCCCGCCGGCCGTGATCGCAGCCGTCCGGGCTGTACGGATCTGGTCGACCGTGTACTGGGGGCCGTCGACCGGGACGTTGATCCACGGTGTGAGCTCGTCGGGATGTGCGTCGGCGATCGCGAACCAGTCGCCGGTTTCAGCCCACAGGGTGCAGAGGGTCGGCGCCGGCACATCGGTTTGCGGTTGCGCTCGTCCGTTGATGAACTCGCGCAACCACTCGGGGAGGATCACGTTCGACTCGAGGAGGTAGCCGTGGTCACCTGATGGGGTGAAGGACCGGTAGACGGTGTGTGCTGCAGCCCAATCGGAACGCGGCCACCGGCTGGTGTAGTCGGGATCCCCGCCTACCGTTCGGATGAACCGGTCGAGACCGGACTCGCCTGCGTCGAGCTCTGCGGGCGTGAGCGTGCCGACGCGCTGCTGCACGAGGCTGCGGACGGCGCTCTCTGTCGTCGGCGGGAGCTCGTTGTTGTACTTGCCCAGGCACTCCCACACGCGTCCGTCACGACCCACGGAGAGGTTCCCAACGAGAGCGCCTGTGTCGTCGTGGAGGCCGAACAGGACCACGGCGCCGGCGATCGATTCGGATGCGTAGGAGCCGATGCAGTTGTGCATCGCCTCGCCCCACTCGTCGAGTTGGTCACTGGTGGTCGCGGCCGTGAGGCGGAGACCTGCTGCTTCCTGGTCGTGGAGGACGGCGCCGATGGGGTGCGCTGGGAGCGCTCGGTTGGGTCCGCGGTCGCGTGCACGCCTCGCAAGGGCGAGCGTGTCGTGGAACTGCTTCCAGGTGCGGCAGTCCGATACGTCGACGTCGACGTCGACGAGGTTGGCTGCCAGGAGGCACGTGTCTGCCGAGAGGCGTCCTGCGTCGGGGAGGGTGAGTAGGAGCTTCCGCCGGCGGTGCGGCGGAACCGTTTCAAGGAACCGAGCGAAGCGGGCAGCGTCGGGTTCGTAGAAGAGCGGGAGGGCGTTCCCGGACTGGTCTTCGTGGGCCTTGGCTGCTGCCAGGAACTCTGCGATCCAGTCGACGGGCACGAGGTGCTTCACCTGCCGTGCAATCTCGAGGATGTCGAAGGGCGCGGTGATGGCTTCACGAACGATGTCGCGGCGCAGCATCCGGGCACCGAACAGGGTTCGTGCGAACGCGTGCGCGCTGTCGGTGCGCGCAGCTGCGCGCACGTTGTCGGGGAGCGTGTGGAAGGCGGGCAGCTTGTTCCGTTTGCGGCGCTGGACTCGAGCGGTCAGCGCTGGGTAGGCAAGCAGGGTCAAGCCTGCTGCGGCGTCGCGATCGCCAACCCAGCGGGCCTCGGGCGGGATGGTGGTGCCGGTGCGTGCGTAGAGGCGCACGACGCCGTCCCAGAGCGCACGTTGTTCGGCCGGCGTGCACTTGGAGATCTCGCTCTGAGGGGCGGCGGCGTAGCGGGTGACGTCGAGGGGGCGGCCGGCGGGAAGGTTGCGCCAGATCCGCAGCACCCGGGTTCCGTCCGGGCGACGCTGTCGGAGCGACAGCGTCATGGTGCCGGACCCGGTGAAGAACCGCTTGGTGCTGTAGTTCATGTGACGGATGACGAACGTGCACTTCTCCGGCTCCTCGAGCACCATCGTCCGCGGGGTGGGGAACGTGCGGCGCTGCGCCCACGCAAGCGTGCCGCGGCCGAGGGAGCCGTTGTCGGTCTTCGTCGTCATGGTGTGTCTTCCGTCGGACGTGCTGTGTGCGAAGGGGCCGGCGCCGGGGCGACGTCGGCGGGATGCATGACGGGTGCGAGGAGCGCGCCCGTCACAGCGGCGGCCAGCAGCAAGCCGGCGATGGCGAGCTGCTGGCCGCCGCGAGTGCGAATCTGAATCACCGTTCGATGCCGCCGCCGCGCTGCGTAGACGACGTTGGACGGGACGGGCCTGTTGATGGCGCTGCGGGGTCGGCGTGCGCGGTCGCAGCGTGCCGGAGCGACGACGCCACATCCATCGGGTACGAGCTGACTCGCTTCTGCTCCACGGTGGGAGCCGCGCTGTCAGCGGTCGACGATGCAGCGTGTGGCTCGTTCGGGGCGTGCGGAGCGCTGACGTGCTGGTCGCCCTCGAGGGAGCCCGGGTCGCCGGTGCTGGTGAGCGCAGGGTCGGCGTAGGGGTGTCGTGGGTCCCACTGCGTGCCGGCGAGGCCGTGCTCTTCGAGCTGCTGGTGCAGTTCTGCGCGCACGCTGTCGGCCTGCGCGTGTGCGTCGGCGACGCGTGCGGGGTCGGCTGGTGTGGGTTCTGCTCCGTCGAACCAGTCGGGTCCAGCGTTGCCCGAGTAGATGATGACCTGGTCTTCCAGCAACTGCAGCTGCGTATTGAGGTCGCCGAGGTGCTCGACGACTTCTTCGGGGACAGGGGTGGGGAGCTCGTCCGCCCGGTCCCCGGTGGCGGTGCGGGGGTCCAGGTACGTGCCGTCGAGCTTGAGGTTGTCGACCTCTGTCACGAGGGTGGCGTACGCGCTGTGCGCCTCGACCTCACGACCTGGCTCGTTGGCAAGTTCGACCCAGGTCTGCGTCATCTGCTCGACGTGTTGGTCGACCTCGAGGGAGATCAGCTCGCCGGTGCTGGTGCGCGGACTGTCGACGTCCGCAGCGGCTGCGGCCTGCTCGCTCCCGAGCTGGCGGTGTTCGGCGGCGGCCGCTTCGTCAGCGGAAGACCAGCGGTCGATGACTCCGGTGAGGACGTCGTCGAGTGGCGCGGTGGGCGCGGTGCCGGCGGTCTCGTGTGCGGCCGCGTAGAGGGCTTCGGCGTTGGTAGCGGAGCCGAACTCGGCGTACGCGTTCGCTGCGAGCTCGACGGCGCTTGCGGCGCTGCCGGGGTCGTGTTCGAGGCGGTCGATTGCGTCGTTGACGTGGTCCCGCACGCCATCGGCATACCCGTCGAGGTCGGCGGTCTCGATGACTCCGGACGCGAGGTCGTCTTGTGTTGCTGCTGAGCTGCGCAGCCCGAACTCGACGCCGCGGACTGTCCGGTCGTGGAACCGTTCCGTGTCGACTGCTGCTGCGATCTGCTGGAGGGTGGCGGTGGGTGCGACGCCGTCTTCTTCGTGCACCGCGGCGAATAGGTTCACCGCGCGTTCTGCAATCGCGGGCGAGGTGTGCTGCCACTCGCCGTACGCCTCCGCCGCGATCTGCAGGCTGGTTGTCGGCGAGGCGGCCTTGACGGTCAGGTTGTGCATGGCGTCGTCGAGCGCGGCTGCACGCGCGGCCGCGGCAGCGGTGACCTGGTCCGGCGAAGTCCTGCCGGCGGCGAGATCTTCGCGTGTGCGATCGGCTGCGAACCGGCCGATGGAAACGTTCACCTTGGCCAGCTCAGCGGACGAGCCCGCGAGCGATGCCTCCGCATTGGTGACGCGCTCAGCTGAGGCGCGCACTCGTTCTTCTGCGCTCCTGACGCTCTCAGCTAAGGGGCGCGCCCGGTCGGCCGAATCAGGCGTGCGCTGCTGCCGCAGCAAGCGGGCGAAGAACCCGGGGCGGGGCTGGGGGTCAGACATGATGCTGCTCCTTCGTTCGTGGTCCGACCGCTACGCGGCGGCCTGGTCTGCTTCTGGATCGGGTGTGCCGGTGTCTTCTGCACGAGAGATCTCTCGCGCAGGGGTGGCTGCCGCGCTGCCGCTGGAGTTGCGTCGCCGGGTGGTGCTCGTGCGCTTCTTCGCGGGCTTCGGCGACGCCGTCGGCAGGCCGAAGCTGGCGAGCTCGGATTCGTTCCACCCCGCGTCGACGGCGAGAGCGACAGCGGTATCGAGGTCCGAGCGGAGCTGCACGAGCTGCGCTTCGGCGTCGGCCACTGCGTCGGCTCTGGTGACGGTGTCGCGGAGCGCGGCGAGGCGCTGCTGGTGCGCTTCTTCAGCGCGGCGGGTGATCTCGTCAAGGTCGTATCTGGTTGCCATGCATCCAGTGAAAGACGGGCTCGCGCGCGCAAGGTCACACACTTTCGACGTGCGCCGAACATCGGACTCGCGATGCTCGTGCCGTCCCTGCTGAAACCCGACCGTGCTGCGCACGTGAAGGCGCTAGGCGCCGCGTAGGTGCGGAGCAAGCTATACACTTACGTTCCGTAAGTTGCTTGATCTGCTTCCGTTCCGGAGGCAGATGCGGCAGGCTGGGCCTACCGGTCCCCGCTTGGGGCGGGTTCGTTGCACTGGGCTGGAGGGCGTTGATGGCAGAAGCAGTGCCTTCGGCTCGGGCGCGTTCCAGGCGCCGGCGAGCGAACACCAGTGCTGGTCCGCGGAACATCCCGCACAAGGTGATGGTGAACGCGGAGGAAGAGGCGGCGCTGGTTGGTCGGGCGCATGCTGCCGGCGGGATCACGATTCCGCGGCTGCTGCTGGAGAGTGCGTTGGCCGAGCCGTCGGGAACGTCGTCGACCGAGCGCCGCGATCGCGTCGCGGACCTGTTGACCATCCGGCGGTTGCTGTCGGCGAACTCGAACAACCTCAACCAGATCGCGCGCTTGGCCAACGCCGCCGAGGGCATCGCGGGTGAGTTGCCGCACACGTTGCGTGCGATCCGGGTGCTGTGCGATCGGATCGACCGGATCCTCGTTGAGGAGTACGCCCGATGATGCCGAACATCACGCGCGGCGATCGTGCGTCCGGGCTGCTGGCGTACTTGGTGGGGCAGTCGACACGGGAGGCGCATCACCACTCCAACGCGCACACCAACCCGCACGTCGTGGCTGGCCACGACGCGATCGTGCATGACGCTCCGGCCGGTGAGCTCTCGATGGACGACGCTCTCGACATCGCGAACCTCTTGGACATGCCTCGGCGCGTGTACGGCACGCGGGTGACGGTGCCGGTGAAGGAGTGGGACGCCGCCGCAGGCAAGAAGGTAAAGGTCGGCGAGCGAGACGCCCACGTGTGGCATGCGTCGCTGTCGATCAAGGCCGACGAGGGTCCACTCTCCGATGCCAAGTGGGGTGACATCGCGCGCGACTTCGTCGACGGGATGGGCTTCACCGATCCGGACGGCGCAGGCTCTTGCCGGTGGGTTGCGATCCGGCATGGCGAGTCCGCCGGCGGAAACGACCACATCCACATCGCGGTGTCGCTGGTCCGCGAGGACGGTGAGAAGGCTCGCGTGCACGACGACTTCCGTCGCGCACAGCGACTCACGAACGAGCTCGAGCACAAGTACGGGCTGACGGTGCTCGCTTCCCGCGAGCAGGACAAGTCCACCCTTCGCGGTGTCACGCCTGCAGAGCTCGAGCGTGCACGTCGCGACGGTGACCGGGTCACCCAACGCGACGAGCTGCGCCGTCGGTTGCGGTCCTCGCTGGCGGTCGCGACCGACGAGGTGTCCTTCATCGATCAGTGCCGCCAGCACCGCGTGCTGGTGCGTCCTCGATTCGATAAGGACAACCGTGACCGGGTCGTTGGCTACTCGGCAGCGATCGTCCCCGAACTCGTCGACGGCGTTCGGCAGGCACCGATCTGGTTCGCCGGGTCGAAGCTCGACCGGAATCTGGGTCTGGGGCAATTGCGCGAACAGTGGCAGTCTGACGCTCGAACGGAAGGGGACGCCGTGAAGTTCTGGAAACGACGCGGACGCGTCGAGAAGCAGCTCGAAGACATGCCGTCGTCGCTCGGTAAGCGGCCCACGTCGGACGAGATCCGACAGCTGAACGAGAAGTACGGCGAGACCGTGCTGCCGGACTTCTCGGGTGCACCGCAGACGGCGTCGATGTCGCCGGCGGAAGCGTCAGCGTTCTACGCACGCCTGTCGATGCTGACCGAGCGCGCAGTGCACGGGCCGCTGGCGGAGACGTCGAACGAGTTGGCTCAGGAGGCGCAGCCGCCACGGCGTGGCCGTCGCGGACAGCCGAAGGTGCAACGCGGCGACGCGGCGTACTCCGCCCGGCTCGCCAACCGCGCAACGTCGACGAGCTCGCGCACCGGATGGACGGCCGTGTTCCGACAGGCATCCCGCACCGCGGGTGCTGTCGCCGACGCACGCCGGGAGCGTGCAGCCCTCGTCGAGGCGCAGCGACTCGCCGCGTCCACGACGGAAGCGAACGCCGCATGGGAGCGGTGGGCGCAGTCGATGGGCTGGACCGACCCGGCGCGGCAGGGGCCGGCGCCGGTCCAACCGCAGTCCAAGACGCGTGCACCGCGCCGCGGCCGCGGTACCGATCGCGGCCAGGGCCGCTAACACCAGTAACGCCGAACAGCAGGGGAAGGGTGAGTAGTCATGTCGGAAGAGGAGATCGGTCAGGAAGTCGATCGAGTGATCCGAGCGGCCTCGATGGCCCTCGGGCAACTTCGCGAGCACGCGTCGCGGAAGCAGGCCGAACGGGACGCAGCGACCCGAACTCAGTACGACGAGCAGCGGCGAGTCCTGCAGCAGCGGATGGGCGAGCTGCACGAGGCCGTGCGCGGACCCGACTTCTGGGCAACCGCGAACGGTGAGCGTGTTGCCAACACGGTGGACGTCATCGTCGCTGCCGGCCCGGACGTCCCGCACGGGCAGAACATGTACGACACCGTCCGCGGCAACCTCGAGCGTCGCTATGGGATCGACCTGGACGAGCTCCGTACGACTCACGCCGGCGATGCGAGCGGACGACGGCGGGCGCTGATCGACGCTGTCGACGATGCCGTTGCAGCGCGCAAGCAGTCTGCCGACGCAGACGCCGGCACCGCCGATGACCTCGCTTCGGAAGCAGCCGTCGTCGCCAGTCCGGAGAAGCACGCGGATCTCGTCGACGGCAGCGAGCAGGCGCTCACGTCGGCGGACGTTGAGTCACAGGACGCGAACGCGCTGCAGGCAGGTGCGGACGCCACGGCGACCGCGGCGATCCCTGCCGACCAGACAGCCGCATCCACCGTCGCGCAGGCGCCCGGTGGAGCGCCCGTGACATCGGATGCGCCTGCCGGTGCCGCCACGGCGGCACCGGCCGTCACGCGGCCGCTGACGGCCGCACAGCAGGCTCGCGCGACAGTGGATGCCAGCTACCCGATGACCGTTCGTGAGTCCCTGACGTCGGCGGCGGCCACGGGGCAGGTGAAGCCGCAGAAGACGGGGACGAAGCCGCGCAACCGCCAGCGCGAGGCCACCCGCACCCGCTGACCCCGCACACGCAACAGCGCTGGCACCGAATCGGTGCTAGCGCTGTTCTGTGTCCCCGTGACGGGGCCCCGCTCACGCGTCGGAGGTCGGGGGTCGCTGCGCGGGGAACATCTCCGGCACTGCCGCTTGCGAGCTCTTGTACTTCTCGGCCGAGAGCTGCCAGAAGGGACCGTCCTGGCTGGTGATGACGTCCATGAGTGGATCGAACGTGTCCTTCCAGAACGCGGCCATCGCCGTCATTCCTGCTTGGTCCGGGAGACGGTCCCACTCCCATGCCCGCCACATGGCTTCGAACCGGTCGAGCACTTCCGGGTAGTCGAACCAGTTCTCCGCCCACAGGTACTGCTTCGGGTTCCGGCGGAACATCGGTCGCACGAACCCGTCGACGAACTCGTACACGTTCTCGTACACCGGCTCGATCGCCAGGCTCGGCGTCGCGTCGGCTGCTTCGGGCTCGTTCTCGTCGAATCCCTCCATGAGTGCACCTACTTCCGGCTCGTCACGCGCGCGCCGGCGTTCCGACGCACTGGCTTGCCCTGCTTCGCAGCACGGGCTTCGTAGTACTCCTGCGACGCCTTCGCTGCGGCCGCGTAGGGCCGCTGCGAGATGTGGTCGAGCTGCAGCAACACCGGCGGCGTCTGCGACGCGAGCATGACCGCGCGGGCCCTCGGCATCGCGGTCAGATCGGCCTTGTCGAGGATCCGCTCGCGATGGAGGGACCTGGTTGTCGACGTCCCGCCGATCTGGGTGCTGCGGGACGTGGAGACGACGTCGTAGTCACCGATCGACGTCGAGACGAACTCCAGGAAGTCCTCCGACAGACCAGAGCCCACAACGCGCACGTTCGCGGCTGACCAGAGTTTGCCCATCCCGGTCTCCCCGAACGCCTCGACGCCCTGCTGGCGGGACTGGAAGAACGCGGACATGATGATGCCGCGGGAGCCGTAGTGCGAGTACACGTCGGGCAGCTCGCGCCACCGGCAGACGTTCGCGACCTCATCGAGCACCGCCATCAGCGGTGTGGTCAAGCGTCCACCGACCTGCCGGGAGCCCACTCGCTCGGCCGCCTCGAGCAGCGCCATCGTCAGGGCGCCGGTGATCGCTCGAGCGGACCCGCCACCCTCCTTCGAGATCAGGTACATGGTGTCGGTCGACGTCACGAATGCTTCGGTGTTGAGGTGTGGCCGGTCGGTGCCGTTGTCGGTGATCCACCGGGCCACGCTGCGCATCCCGAGCACACCGATCCACGGGCGCAGGGTGCCGTAGACGCCGTCGCGTTGCTTCGGTGTGAGCCCCTGGGTGCTCCCGAGTGCTTCACCGAGGTGGGCTTCTCCGTGCTGGATCAGGAGCAGCGCGGGGTCGTCCTCGTCGTCGGGGTTGTTCGCCCACTTGAACACGTCCGTGATCGGCCGTTCATCGAGTGCAGCAGCGAGCAGCAGCCGGGACAGAGTCTCCTTGCCGGCGGACTCGAAGTAGGCGTCCTGCTTCGCACCGGCAGACGTCGACGAGGTGATGAAGATGTCCGCCAGCTTCTCCGCGGTCTGGATGTCCCGCACGAACGTGAGCGGGTTCCACCACCACGAGGGCGCTTCGCCGATGATGTCCTGCACGTCGTGCACCCACACCACGCCGGTCTCGGACCGAGGCCCGCGGGTGATGTCGACGATGTCCCGCTTGTTGCTAGTCGCGATCACGGGCCCGCGGGTTTCGAGGATCTGCGGAACACACACACAGCTCGTCTTTCCCGCTCGCGGTCCCATGAGCCAGATCTGCACCCACTCCCACGACGCGTACAGCTTCTCCTTCGTGTTCACGTGCGTGCCGAGCGTGACGCCGATCCCGGCGCCGGTCGCGCGGAGCCGTTCACTGTCGACGGTCGCGGCCGCCTCGTAGAACTCGATCGCCTCGTCCCGGCCCGCCATGTACTGGGCCTTCCCGTCGATCCGGGTGCCCTGCTTGGTGAACCCGCGGAACATCCACACGCTGTAGCCGACGATGCCGGCGCCGGCGCCGAGAAGGATCCCGGTCACGAGCACCTGCGGCACAGTCACGTCGAGATCCCCGCCGAGGTACCCGGTCAGCACCTGCGACGGTCCGTGGTTCGGCATCGCCTGCACGGACGGGTTCACCAGCGATCCCGCCCACGCGAGCAGCCCGAGACCGACCGTCCCGCCGGCGGCGCAGGCCAGCCCGATGGTCGGCCCCATCTCGTTGCCCGGCTGTGGGCGGCGGTTCGGCTGCCGCGTGCTGACGCTCATGCTGCCGCTCCTACCGTGTCGTAGCCGGCCTCTTGGTCGTCTCTCCAGCTGCCGTTGGTGTCGTTCGTGCCCATCTCCCGGGCGGTGAGGTGCAGCTTGAACGGGGTCCCGGGCCTCTTGCCGATCTTCAGTAGGAACTTCCCCCGGCCGGGCGGTTCCGCGGTGACCCCGTCGGGGCCGGTGTCCGAGCCCTCGCCGGACCAGTCGGTGATCATGCCCCGTTCCCGCTTGGTCATGCTGAACACGGTGGCGAGGTTGCCCATCTCCCCTTCGGACAACCCACCGAGGAACACCATCGCGGACCGGCTGACGAACCCCCACGCGATCTTGGTCAGCTCGTCGGTGGAGAGCCGCAGATCGTCCATCGTGTGGGTGATCATCGCCTGCCCGATACCCCGCTGACGGTTCAGCCGAGTGAGGGAGTCGAGGTAGTAGACGATCGCGTTCGAGGCCCGCAGCGCCAACCACAGCTCGTCCATGACGAGGAAGTAGTGCTGCGAACGTCGCAGGCCCGCTTCGGAGAGGTGCTTCTGCGCGGACACCAGTGCGGAGCCGTAGTTCCAGCACACTGACTGCACCGCGCCCAGGAGCTCCACTTCGGACTCGGGGATCGCGGACAGGTCGAACGAGAACGCCTGCCCCATCTCCACCCGCTCGGTGGTGGGGCGGGCGAACATGCCTCCGAACGTGCCAGTGCCCGTGAGGGTGCCGAGGGTGTCGAGGAGTGCTTCCGTGCGGTCCCGGTACCGTTCCTCGACACCTCGGTCCTGCACGATCTCGGACAGGCGCTCGGGCCGCGACCGGATTAGCGCGGCAACGTCCTCGATCAGCGGCGCCGTCTCGGTGAAACGGTCATCGAGCATCGCGAGCGCTGCGGCGATGACGTTCGACTCGTGGTTCTCCAGTCGACCGTTCCGGGCGATCGAGAGCAGCCCCATGAACGTCGTCATCCGACGCCCGCGCATCTCCTCGAGCGCCTCGTCACGACGCTTGCTCGCCTGCGCACGGGCGGCGGGGTCCTCGATGCCTTCGCCGATCTGCCGGAGCTCGGCCATGATGTCGACGAAGTCGAGCGGGTTGACGGCGGACTGGCCGCGGCCGAGCCGGATCACCTGACCGGCGAGCTCCTTGATGAGGCCGGAGTACTCGCCCTTGGTGTCGGAGAGCACCATCGGCAGCACACCCCATGCGCGCAGCACCGTGATGATCCGCTTCGTCAGGGCGCTCTTGCCCAGGTGGGGGCGGCCGATGATGAAGCAGGACGGGTTGTTGATCCGCTTGGTCAGGAACCACGAGATCGGGTCCGCGCACACTGTGGAGTTGTTGAGCAGGTGCCGCCCGAGCGGGACACCGACGATCGGCGCACCCGCACCGAGCGCGAACGGCCACAGCCCGCAGACGTGCACGCTCGTGCCGAACCCTTCCGGCTGCGGTTCGATGTGGTTCACCCGGCCGGCGCCGGGCACGATCCAACCCTTCGGGCCGGGGGTGGCGGACGTGGATTGCTGGTCCTTGGCCTCACCGATGAACCGGTCGCGCAGCGATCGCTTCTCGGAGGCGACACCGGTGACGCTTGCTGACATGCGGCGCACCTGCCGGTCCAGCCGGCGTGCCTCGCGGCGCGTCAGCTGCATTCCGTCCTGCAGGTCCTGTTCTGTTGCTCGGAGGCCGAGCGCGGTACGTGTGGGCATTAGATCCACTCCTGAATGAACTGGCCGAGCGGGGCGTGGGCCATCGGTACGACGCCCAGTGGGAGACCTGCCTGGAAGGCGACGGCCTGGTTACCCAGCGCCTCCCGCATCCGCAGACGGCCGGCACGAGAGGTCAGCCCCGGGATGACCTTGTCGAGCCGGGCGAACTCGGCAGTGTTAGTGGTGGTCGCGGTCACGAGCAGCCCGAACAGGAGCAGGCCGGCGCCGTCCTGCAGCTCCTCCTCGCTCTGCCGGGCGGCACGGAGGCGGCGCCGCTGCGCCGCGGTGGACTTGGCGCTGTTGACCATCTCCGCGTTGCTGCCTTCCTTACCGACGGCGTCGACGGCGTCCTTGTCCCACACCGGCCGGTACAGCAGCGTCACCCGCTTGCGGAGGACGCCCGAGACGGGGCGGAGGACCGCGCCGAGCGAGCTCGAGCGGAATGTGCCCGTCGGGGGCACGTGCATCTCCCACGTCTTCGACACGGCACGGTCGTGGTAGTACCGGTCGATGTGTTCCCGCTGGAACACCGGGCCGGCATCGGCCCAGGTCAGGCCGGTACCGCCGTCTGCGCGTGCCTGTTCGATCGCCGGCGCCACGATCGGGTCGTACGCGGCTCGAGCGTGATCGACGATGTCCTGCGCGGTGCAGGCACGAACGCCGCTACCGGCGCCGGTCGAACCCAGGTCGACCATCAGGATCGGAAGACGTGCACCGATCTCCGCCGCCATCGCCTGCAGGCCCTGGTCGGAACCTTCCTTGTCGAAGCCGCGGCCGCTGAAGGTGATCGCGATGCGCGTCGACACCATCGGGGTGTTCGCGCGGATTTCCTCCGGCAACGACTTTGCGACGTCGCGGGCGTAGTCGGATGCGGTCTCATCGAGTTTGCCGTTCACCATCCGCTCGAGCCGCTGGCCGGTCTCCTCGGAGGTCTCGACGCTGACGGATGCGCCGACGATGTCGCCGCTCTCGCCGAGCGCCGCCAGCCACGCGCCCCAGTGGGCGACCATCGAGTCCACCCGTTCGGCGTCGACGAGGGCGTCGCCGTCGGGGAACACCTCGAGCACCACGGTGTAGTGCTTCACCCCACGGAGCCGGATGAGACCGAACCGATGACCGTAGCTGTCGACGTGCTCGCTGAGCTCGCTCGGTGCGAGCAGCCCCGGCAGCCGCGTCCGACCGTCGGGTGCACGGCCCGCGGGGCCCTGGACGAGGACGGTGTCGCCGCGGCGTTCGCGGCTGCGGAAGAACATGCGGATGACGCCTCTCTGGTAGATCGTGCGGTCGCTCTTGTCCTTGAACACCGACGCGATCACGACGGCGATCGCGAGCAGGGCGAGGACGCCGGCGGCGATGTACTGGGTGACGATCGTGGCGATCATCACCATGAACAGCAGGAACCCGGCGATACCGAGCACGCCCAGCGACAGGCCCCAGAAGCCCTGCTTTCCGGGTGGGGTGATGTTGCCGTACGTCGGGGATTGGTAGGTCTGGTCACTCATCGGTCTTCTCCTTCCACGGCGCTGTTCATCGCGCCGGCTGCCCCTTGCGCTCCCTGCGCGAGGGAGGTCAGGTCCGGTCCGCCGCTACTCGATGAACCGTCCTTCCCGGACGATCCGGATGCTCCGGCGGGTCCGGTGCCGGTGGAGCCGCTCGAGGTCGATGCCCCCTGACCTGCGCCAGCCGCCCCGCCGTCGGTCTGCTGAGAGCCGGAGCCTGAAGACGACTGGCCGCCGGAACCGCCCGAGGTCGGCGAGCTGCTTCCAGTGGCCGCACCGCCACCACTTGCAGAACCCGCAGAGCCCGATGCAGCTGCGGGTGAGGGTGTCGCCCCTGCGGCCGCGGCCGAGCCCGCAGATCCGGCGGAACCGGTTGCGCCGGCGGCACCGGATGCGGCGCCCCCTGCCGCGGCCGCGCCGCCGGCTGCGGCAGATCCACCGAGCGTCACGATCGCGGCGCCGGTCGCCGCAGCGCCCGCGAGGATCGCCCCGCCGGAGAACATCCCGGACACACCCTGGGCGGCCATCGGAACGATCGCTTTGATGATCGCTGGGAGCGCGAGTCCGGCCAGCGCGAGCGTCGTGACTCCTTGTGTCGTCGTCATCAGGGCTGACCCGGCCGTGCTGAGGTCCTTGACCGGCTCACCGCGTAGCGAGAGCAACCCGAAGGCGTAGATGACGGCGGCGACCGGCTTGTAGAGCAGGAACGCCCACAGCCACCCCTGTGCCTTCCGATACGCCTGGTCGCCCATCTCGCTTTCCGACGCGGCAGCCAGCGAGGGCAGGAACACGAAGATCAGCGAGATGATCACCGCCCGCAGGATCATCAAGATCAGGTTGGCGATTGCGCCGAGGAAGCCGAACAGCGCCATCATCATGCCCGGCCCGATTCCCGGCTGCATGATGAGCTGCACCGACAGCACTTGGGATAGGTCGAGATCCTGCCCCGTGACCTTGTTGACGACCCACGGTGAGAAGTCATCGGTCGCCTTGATCAGCGTCGTCACCAGTGCCGCGGAGACACCCTGCACAAGGACCAGGTGCACGATCATCTTCAGCCCTCGGCCGCCGGAGCGGATCTGCCTCGTGAAGCCGACCCTCCCGAGCGCAAAGAGGAGCCCGATGACGGCAAAACCAGCCGTGAACCAGTGGAGGTTGCTTTGTAGGGTGTCGATGACGGTGTTGTCTTGCACCGTCGGTGACGGTGCGTTGAGCCAGAACGTGTTCATCACCTTGAGGAAGTCGAGGCCCGCTTCCGCGAGGCTCTTCACCCACTGGGTGATCTGGTCATCGGCCGCGTTCTGCAGCTTGCAGCCGACCTGCCAGAAGTGGCACTTGTCAGCCACTATCGATCGCCTCCCCCGTCGTCCATTGACCACTCCGTGAATGCCTGCGGGTTGGTCACTTCTGCGACGGTGAGGTCGCTCGTACCGAGGTCCGCCTTCCAGTTCTGAGCGGTGGTGTCCCACACCAGCGCGACTGTCCACGCTCCGACCGTGCTGCCCTGCTGTGCGGAGATCCGCACGGTGACAGCGTCATCGTCGGTGCCGATGAACTGGAACCCGGAGAACTGCGCGACGTCGCCACCGGTCTGGGTGTGCAGGTCCGGGTCCTCACCCGCGATCCACGCGCCCCGGGCTGTGTTGTCCACCGCCGCTTCCTTCGCGAATGCGGCATAGTCCCCGCCGGAGACACCATCGATGAAGTTCGCGGCGGCGAAGAGCGCACCGGTCGGCGAGTGCGCGAAGCAGCCCCACTTCGAGCCGTTGCTCACCGGCCCGTACGTCTTCGACGTTGGGACGAGCACATACCCGTCCGGCACCCAATCCGCTTTGGGCCCCTCGGTCGGGATCGAGGTGTCTTTCACCGGCACGTTGCACGCGCCGCTGGCTGGCTGGCCGGTCCCGCCGGCGACAGGAGCGCTCGATGGCGCCCTGTCGCCGGCGGCCGACGACTCCGTAGCGGTCGCCGGCGCCGTCTCTCGCGTCTGCCGCGGCAGGAACAGCGCGATGATGAGACCGACGATGATCACGAGCACGAAGCCGGCGGCGATGAACCATCCGGGGGTGAACGGGCTGGAGTTGCCGCCCGCGGTTTCGGGAACGGTGTTGTCATTCTTCTGAGCCATGCCGGTCACCCAGCCAGGGCGCCGATGAGGCCGCCGACCGCTGCCGTGGATCCGGCGGCGATCATCGAGATGATGATGCCCTGCAGGTGTTCCGGGGTCTCACCACGGCGGCGCTGGTTGCCGAGGTAGCCGAGGCCGAACAGCACGCCGATGACGCAGGCGCCGGCGACGCCCCATGCGATCCAGCGGATGACGGTGCTGATCCCGTCGACGCCCGGGGGCTGTTCCCCGGAGGTGTCGAAGTTCGCGGCGAGGACGGTGAGGGTGTAGAGGACGTTCATGCGGATGCTCCTTCGGTGATGCGCTCCGCCTGGCGGCGGACGTCGCGGATGATGTCTCGGACCCGTCGCGGGAGCGAGGGCAGGGTCGGCGCGGCAAGACGCCACGTCTCCTGCCAGGGCACATGCCACCCGTGGGGTGTCATGCGCAGCGCACGCCGTGCAGCGGTCTGCTGTGCGGTGGCGAGTTTCGAGGCGTCGTCGACGAGGACGACGCCGATCAGCTGACCGCCGGGGAGGGCTTCGCTTGTCCACTGGCCAGCGAGTCGGGTGACTTCGTCGAGGCCGGCGTAGTGGGTGCGAGCGACGGCAACCACCGGGATGATCGGGGCCGGTCGCTGCCATCCGGCGAACACCGGCCACTGCGTGCTCGCGTCCAGCACCGATCCGTCGCCGGCTTCGGTCAGCAGCCGCACCAGCGTCGACGTGCCGGCGCCCCCGTGCAGCCCGACGACGACCAGGTCTGGCGCTGACGTGATCTCGACGAACGGCCGCTGAGGGCTGTCGGCTGCAATCGGCACCTGCTCGCCGGTCGGGATGGCTGGCCCGCGCAACGAGAGGGCGTCGGCGTCGACACCGAACAGGGCGTCAGGCTCGCCGCCCATCGCCTCGTCCACGGGAGCCACGACCTCGCCGGTGGCTTGCACGAATCGGTTGACCATCGCGTTACGCCACGTTCTCGGTCGACGCGCCGGCATCGATGGTGCCGGGGTCGGCGAGGAGGTCGGGCAGGTCCGTGGCGGGCTGGTCGCGGTTGTCGATCCACCACCGGGCCCGGTCGATGCGGGCCGCGGGCTCGAGCACGTCCGCCTGGAAGTCGGCGTCGTCCAGGGTGCCGGCTTCGACCAGCTCTGCGTACGCGTTTCGGATCATCCGGTGCCGCACCTGCAGCGCCCACGCCGCCTGCTTCTCGGTGCCGATCAGTGCCGGCGGCAGTCCGTCGCGTTCGGCGGCCTCGGTGGCCTCTGCGAGCTCCTTCGCTTCGCGAGCTGCCCGGTCGCCGCTGTCGGTGCCCTGCTGCTTCTTGAAGCAGCGGGAGCACACCAGGTGTTCCCCGTACCAGCGGGCGCTGCGAGCTCGCTCGCCCGCAGGCTTGTCTGACAGGTCCCGGTCCTCGGTGTGCCCGCACTTGTACGCCACGGGAAGGTGTGTTGCTGCACTCATCGTTCGTTCCTTTCGATTCGGTTGGTCAGCGGGGCAGCCGGACCGTTGCGGACCAGTCGCACACGGTCAGGACGTCGCCGTCCGCGATGCCGGTTGGCATCCCGGGTCGGAGCACGGCGCTGGGGATCCCCGGCCGGGTGAGGGTGGTGCCGTTGCCGGAGTGCAGGTCCGTGACGGTCGGTTCCGACCCGACCCACTCGATCCGCAGGTGTGTCTTCGACAGCGACAGGCTCGGGTCCTCGAGCACCTGCAGCGCCGCGGTGTCCTCCAGTGACGCTCGGAGGGGGTGGCGGCCGCAGATCGCCGTTCCGGCGACGACCACCGGTTCGTTGCCATCCACCTCGAGCAGCACCACCTGCCGCGGCGGCGCCGGCGTCCGCAGCACGGTCGACCACGCGACGTCGTCGACGGCTGATGCCATCGGTTCGTCGGCGACCGGGTCGGCCTCGATCGGCTCGTCGCTGCCAAGCCACGGCTCGGCAGGGACCTGCGGAGCGGCGCCGTGCTCTCCGACGCGGACGGTGCCGTCCGGGTCGACGAGGATGCTCAGCTCCCCCCACGCCGCAACGGGCGGGTCCATGGCCGGGTCGAGGACACCAGCAAGCACCGGCTGCCCGACGCGGCGTGCCTGGCCTAGGAGAGCGAGGATCGCGGCGTCACGTGCGGCGCCAGGTGTTGCCGCCTGCAGGGCGCTCTCGGTGCCGTCGATGGTCACCGACCCGCGGCCGGTGGTGCTGATCGTGACCCG
>NZ_CP126265.1:0-25704 GCF_003234335.2 Curtobacterium sp. MCLR17_054
CACCTGCCCGACCGTCCCGTTCAGCGTCCCGAGCATCCAACGAATCCCGTCCATATTCGTCACTCGAACCATCCGGAACCAGTCGAACATCTGCTCATCCCTGGCCGTCACATCAACCACGAGCACACCCCCTCAGACCATCTACCCCCATCACACTAACCCCAACCACTCACACTCCCTACTGTTCTTCTCTGATCTGTTTTCCCCTGCCCTGCCCGTCCCCCTTTACGTCCGAACCTCCCACACACATAAGCTTGCGTTGTGCGTGGGAGGTTCGGACGCGGCGACAGCCGGGGGGACGGGCAGGGCAGGGGAAAACACCCCATACCCCCGTCACAACTAGTGATGGGGGTGTGGGGTGGGGTGACGGCTACCGAATCGCAGCTTCTGAGCGCGCCGTAGGCGCGTAATCGGCCATGATCCGGCGCATGTCCTCCAGCGTCAGCGAGGCTGCACGTTCCCGCACAGCACGTTCCTCCGCAGCAGCCTCAGCGGCCCGCTGACGAGCCCGCTCCTGCTCCTGGCGTTGACGCTCGAACGACGTCAGCTCGACGTCGCTGCACGCACCACGGAGGACCGTCGTGATGTAGGCGAAGGGGTTCTTCCTCGCACCCCACGGCAGGAGCTCTTGACCAGTCATCCGCACCCAACGGTCCACAGCCCCCCGGATGGATGAAGCACTCCAGCGAGCGGGGTCGATGCCCGAAGCATCGAGCGCGTTCACCAACCGGCCGATGTGCACACCGCGATCGTCACCGACAAAACGTGATGCGGGCACGCCGAAGAACTCGGCCAGTTGTCCAGCGAGCTTTTGGAGCGGCAAACGGTCCTGCGCCGCCTGGGGGACGGGACGCTTTGTCGGGAAACGTTGACTTCCGTTCCGTCGAGAGCCTGGCCGCGCAGCGGCTTTCGCGCGCGAAGCGCGGTTGACTAGTGATCTCCTACTGGACTTAACCCTCATCCCCTTCGGGGACGAGGGTAGGTGCTCAATTTGCACGGACTGCAAATAAACGGGGATGACGAAGGCACGGTTGTTCGCCACCTTCACCTGCCGACGACCAGTGTCCGCCTCGGCAGCGTCCCGTTCGTCACCCGTAAGCCACCCACCCGCCGTGAGCAACGCCGTCGCGCCCAGCGCGGCCATGAGCGCCCGGACCCGCCGCACGCTGCTCTTGGACACACCCACCAGGTCCGCCAGCGACTCGTGCGAACGGGCCGCGTTGCGGCACGTGTCGTAGTCCGACGTCGCAACGTCGGCCGCGGCGACCTTCATCGCCATGCGAACGCTGACCTGCGCGAGACGCCGGCATGCGTCGCCCGTAGGCGTGGACAGCAGCCCCTCGAACATCGCCAACCACTGCGCGTGCGAGCGCGGCGTTCGGAGCCCCTGGAGCACCGTCGCCGGCACCGTCCGGAGCCACACCCGGCCCTCCCTCGGCGCACCTGATTTGTACCCCGTTTCGCCCGGAAGGTCGACGTCGCCGGCACGCACGATCCGCCCGCTCATGTCCCGCTCGTGGGGCTCGTGCGGAGCCCACGAATCGGTCACCACATCGAACAGCTCCATCGCCCGCCGGACCCGCCCCCAGATGACCTCGGTCAGCCGAACAATCTCCGTGGAATGGATGCCGGGATGCTCGACCATCGTCGCCGCGATCGCCACCGTCTCCGCCTCGGTCAGTCCGGCGCGCAGTAGTGCTCGCTCACCCTCGGGGGAACACAGGAACGCCACGACGTGCTGGAACCAGGGGTCCTCCATTACGTCCCAGTTGGGACGTGGAACGTCCTGTCCGCGCGTCGTGTCGTGTACAGAGTCAGTTGCAGGCGTTATGATCGACCCGTTCTCGCGGTTCGCCCCGCGGGTACGACGAAGGCCCGGCTCTCCAGCCGGTCTTCTTCCGAAATCGCCTCGGTCCTGTTAGGTCGGCAAACTCAACCAGGATCAGGCGCAGTGCTTCCGGCCCCCGCCTCAGGCGGGGGCCTCACTCGTTAACGCGAGTCGATAGGCAGCTCCCCGCTACGGTCCTTTTCCGGCATCCACGACGGGATGCCTTGAAGGGTCAGCTCGGACTTCGTGTGCTCGGCCATCAGCTCGATGAACACCGAAGCCGAGACGCCGGCCGCCGCCGCCATGTCGGCAATCAGATCGCGCGAGTCGCGCTCGATCTTCCAGCCAGGCGTAACCGGGTCGATCATCGAGCCCCGGGGTCTACGTGCGTCGGCCATAGCCGCCACACTATGGCTATATCCATCCTTTAGCCACGAGCTGCGCGCCGCGTGTCGTGGATGAGGGTGCCGCTTGGTTAGGTGGCATCGACGGCGGTCGCGGTCTCCCGGTGCCTCACCGCAGCCCGCCACACCCAGGCCTGCACCACGCGCCCGTCAAGGAGCCAGCGGACGCAAACAGCGTCCGGCGTCGACGAGACGGCCACCGCATCAACGCGGTATTGAGTGCCGTCGTTAGCTGGCACCCACGCACGCACGCGCAGAAGGCCGGCCCCTTCCAGAGGAGCGCCGATCGCCTCCGGCGACAGCGAGTACCGCGCTTCTTCCGGCGCGGTGTACCGATCCCGACGACGGCTGCCCACATGGCGAGGCTACGAGCGTGCGCCGACAGTTACGTCAGACACCAGCTCGCATACGCGTTACTTCCTCACCGAGGTCAGCCAAGTTATCGACCCGCTGCGGCTCGTGACCGTCCGTGTGGACAAACAGCCCACGCACAACGCCGTTTGGGTCCACCTGGAGGCTCAACACCGTGTCATCTGCGATGTACGCGCCGACCCGGAACGGCTCGGGCTTCCGGCCGCGATTCTGCTCGAATCGCGGTGGGGTTCCGCCGGCCATCGTGTACTCGGAGAGGGACTGGCCGAACACCCACCACGTGAGCTGAGCCGCTGGATCGGACGCCGCGCCAAGGAGTTTGTTTCCGACGAAGGTGCTCCATCCCTCCGAGTGGTGAGTCACGAAGGCCTGAGCGAGCGCCTTCTGCTCGTGCTCATGAGCGAGTTGCGCTTGCTCACGTTCGATCTTGCGACGCTGGTGTGCAGACAGGGCCTGGGTCAAAAGGTCATCAGTGCTCATGAATGGAAGCTAACGGACTGCGCCTGTTGAGTGAGGATGGTCAGTATGAGTGCAAATCCCGCCGTTGTGCTGGTCTGCGACGTGGTCGACTGCGAGCACATGCTCGCGGTCACGGGGCTTGCGGCGCAGAGCTACAACGCTGCGCGAGGCCACGCCGAGACGTTCGGATGGGTTACCTCCGACTGGGATCACGACTGGTGCCCTGACTGTGGTGCACGCTTTGGTGGCCGCGGCTTGCCGCTTCCGTACGGCGCGCACTTGGTCGACGACGCGACCCTCGGGCCGCATCAGTAGCTCCGCGACAGCCGCCACAAGTGGCGGCGCAACGTCCGGACAATCCTGGCGTCTCCCGGACTCGACAGCCCGCGGTGCAGCATCCCGTCGACGAACGACTCTCCCGTGCCGGCGGCGTCGAGCTGCGCGCCGAGGGTCAGCACCTTCCTGCTGTGTACCTCGGCCGCACGAACCCACACCGTCCCAAATACGGTTCGGACGTGGTGCCGGAAGACAGCCCGATGCACGGGGCCGAACGCCTCGGCCGCAGCAAGCAGATCGAACGCGAGCTGCCCGTCGTCGCCGCTACCGACGTCGGGTTCACGCGGCGGTGTTCCGCGGCGCGAACGCTCGTGTTGCAGAACCTCGCGGCGCGTGTCCCTCAGCAGCTCGTCGATCGCGCGTCGCGCGGCCAGCTCGTGTTCCGCGCGGCCGGCGCGGAATGTCTGGGCACGCACGGCTACGACCGACACGATCGCGCTCACTGCCGCGCTGGCGACAACCGTCCAGATGTCGAACTCCATACGGCGATCCTGACAGGCGAGCTGCCATCATCTCCGGAACTCAGATGCGCGCCTGCTCTGTGTAGCGTGCACGCATGAGCATCTTCCCCGAGCCGGGCCGGTTGGCCGCCCACGTCCTGCTTGACGCCGTCGCCGCGGTGGATCTGGACAACCAGGAGGCATTAGGGGCGCCCAGTCTGGCGTACCAGCGCCTCATAGAGATTCCGGAGGTCATCGAGGTGCTTCGGGTGAGCATCGATGGCGTGGAGCCGAGCGATGATGCGGAGGTCCAGGTCGACCTCGATCTGTCGAACCTTCTCGGGGCGTCGCTCCTCCTTCTCCACCATGCTGCAGACGTGATCGCTGCTGGACGAGGCATCGATCGCGAGGTCGTCGTCGCCGAGCTTCGCGAGTACTCCGACCTATAAGGGAACGGCGGCCGATAGACGAACGCTCTTGCCGGCCCCATTCCAGGGGGCGTGCCGTCTCTGGTTGACCTCGAACCGTGGCGCGCCGGCCTGTGGGGAGAGCACGCCTCTCCACAGGCCGGCGCAGACGAGTACCCCGCGGGTTAGCGCGTGAACAGCGGCGCTGCCACAGTGACGGCGATGCCGACCAGCGTGGTGACGATGCCGGCGACTGCGACGAGCTGACTCGAGGCTGCCGGCCGACGGGGCGGGCGCGGCGGTTCGGTGACGGTCGTCTCCACACTGAACGCGTAGATCTTCTTCTTCTTCTTCATGGGTAGTGCCTTTCTCGGTGCGGCCCTGCGGTCCGCTCTCTCTGTTCTACGGCTGTGGACGCCGGAGTCTCAGTCGGGTTGTGGATGCCTTCTGATACGCCGGTGGCGCGGCCTCAGACCACTCGGGGTCTGCTCAGACCGCTGCGCGGACTGCACCGCTCCTATGCGACGGCGGTGCTACCAGGCGCGCGTCCGATAGACGAACGGCGTCCGGACGCCGCACACGCGGGCCGACACGCCGATGAGCGCCCGTCCGATAGAACCGTCCGGAAGTCAGTCCGGTGACCGGGTGCCGTGTGAGACTGCCCGCATGAACGGCAACCTGATCGGCTACGCCCGCGTCTCAACCGAGGCGCAGGACCTCGCAGCGCAGTACGCGGCACTCGACGCACTCGGGGTGTCCCGCTCACGGACGTACGTAGACCACGGGCTCTCCGGGACCAACCGGGAACGACCCGGCCTGCGAGAGGCGCTAGCCGCCTGCTGGGAGGGTGACACTTTGGTCGTCACGAAGCTCGATCGTCTGGCCCGAAGCCTCCCGGACGCGACAGCGATTGTTGCCGAGCTGACTGAGCGGGGCGCGCGTCTCAGCCTAGGCAGTACCGTGCATGACCCAAAGGACCCCGTGGGCCGGCTCCTGTTCAACGTCCTTGGCATGGTCGCGGAGTTCGAGGCTGATCTGATCCGTCAGCGCACGCGTGAGGGCCTGCGGATCGCCGCGTCGAAGGGCCGGCTGAAAGGCCGACCACCGAAGCTTTCGCGGGCACAGGAGCGACACCTGGTTGAACTGCACGCAGAACGGTGTGAGGACGGCACACGGAGGTACACCGTGGGTGAGGTTGCCGAACTGTTCGGAGTGGGCCGTGCCACTGTCTATCGCGCCGTCGATCGTGCGCGGGCGAGGCAGTAGCGCTCGCACTGTTAACTTCGAGCTCAATGGGTTAACATTGGGAACCAAAGAGGCCGGCACCTTCCGGTACCGGCCTCTCTCCTTCCCCAAGGACCCGACTGCGACTTACCTGGCCGCGGTTACGGGCGGTGCCCCCTTCCGACTGCGACTTACCTGGCCGCGGTTACGGAGGGGGCAAGTTCGTTAAGGCGTGTCAGCGGCCCCTTCGTCGCTTGCCTCAGCTTCGTCGCGGCGGCGCTGTTCGCCCCGCTCGCGGTTGCTTGTGACGATCTGCGGTTCCTCGGTGGTGTCGATGACGGCCATGCCGTCCTCGAACTTCGCGACCCAACGTCGGGCCTTCGCGGTGTCGAGGTCGATGAACTGCGTGAACGCCGAGCCCGCGAGGATCAGCGGCCCCTTGCCCGGGGTCGTCTCCCGAGGGGGGTACGCGTTCGGTGCGGTTAGGGCAGCGGGGCGAAGGGCGATCGCCTTGCGGTCCTCGTCCCACAGCAGCTCGATCGCCTCGGGGTTGCCGAGGCGTTCGAACACCGGCCGGCTGATCGAGAACAGCCCGCGCTTCTGCACGGTGATCGTCGGCACGGTCTTGGCCGGTGCGCTTGCCTTTTCGAAAACCTTGAAGGCCATTCGCTTCTCCTCTCGTGTCAGTCGGCGGGTATCTCCCTGTGTCGATCATACACGTCTTCGGGCACTTCGAGGTGTTCATTGAGAAACTCGGCGCGTCGGCGGCCGCTGGGCGCACGACACTCGTCCCCCTGGCGGGGGTGGAGGGAGCGGTCCAGTCGCGGCTAGATCCACAACCCACACTCTCGGGTGTGTACGCATCCTCGTCTGTATATACATCGCGGCAACTACGGAAACTGTGCCAGCCATGCCATCCATACGCTCGGGGTCGTTTTCGTGACACATCGCAGAGATACCGAACATGCCTACGGCGTTCGCCTCCAAAATGTTGGAAAATGTGGAGGCGTTAGAAACGATGACAACGGCTCGTGGTTTACGTGTCTGGTTCGTCGCGACGTGCGTCGTGTCCGGTTCGTCGCGACGTACGTCGTGTCCGGTGGACGACAACCAGCGGCATCACAAGGCGGACTGACGGTAGAACCAGGGTTCCCCATCCGTGCGGGTGAAGACCTTGGGGTCACCGACTACCGGGACCACCAGGTCCACACCGGGCCGTAGAACGGTGAACCCGGCCTGCGCGAAGAACGGCGCGACGTCCGGGGGGCAGTGCCCCGCCGTGAACTCCACCTTTCCGGGTACAAGCTGCGGCGCGGTGTTGAGCAGCATCGAGGCGACTCCGCGGTGTCTCCACGGGTCGGTGGTGACAACTGCGTCGACCCAGACGACAGGCCGATCGCCGAGAGTCATCGCCGTGATGATGGCCGCGCCGATGATGCCGTCCTGGGGATGCACCGCGAGGGCTACACCGCGGACTTCTTCCTCGCTGTCTTGGATTCTCGTGTGGTGTTGCGCGGCGGCGAGCATCGCGTTGATCGTGGCGACGTCGCCACGCTCGTACGGTCGAACTGTTACACCTCGCTGCCGGATCAGATCGGCGCTGCGCGACATGTGCGTGCGGTAGACCTCAGCAGTCGAGGCCGCCTGCAATCCGATGCCCTCGCACACCGATGCATCGGGCCGGTCGTGTCCTGGACGCCTGCGGAGGTCGGCGTCAACCAGGTCGAACGGGAACCAGGCTGGGTACCGCCCCTTGAAGTCGTTCGCGGTCTTGCCGGCGCGGCGGAGGATTGGGCTCGGCTGGTAGCTGCCGTCGGGAGCGTAGATCGGGGTTCCGTCGTCCCATGTCATGTACGGGCCGACGTGCTGGGTCGCGGCCGTCAGGTCGAGGTGGACGTCTGTCGCCTCGACGGCGACGATGCGGGCCTTCGGGGCGCTCCACGACACACCAGTGCCGCTGAAGTCTTGGTCTTCCTCGACCGCACCGATGGGCTCGACCCGGTAAAGGGAACCGCGCTCGTAGACGATGCCGGTGGTCTGGTCGACGACCTGGTGTCTTGATGCGTAGGCGCGTGCAAAGTTACGGTCCGAGGTGAAGTAGACGCGGTCGGGCCGGGTGACCCCGAGGGCGTAGCCAGCCTGAAGGCCGTGGGTGGTCGGGGTGGTGAGCAGACGCGCAGCATCGTCGCGGGACAGCAGCTCGTCACCAACTGCACGTCCAGGTGCGCCCCCGTGCCAGTACTGCTTGGGGGCGCGCTGTGCCGCGAGGTAGTCGCGCCGCTGTGCGGCATGCGCTCGCTGGGTCTTGGTCTTCTTACTGGACATGAAATCTCCATCCCTGGTGGTTATTCGAATCGGACGGTCCGGCGACGTGGCCGTTGCCGCCATGCTGAGGTCGGGATGCCGTAGAGCACTCCCGGCCCGGTCTGTTCGTCCCCGACGTACAGGACACGGTTCTTGGTCGGCGCGCTCGCGCGCGGCCCTCCGGACCCTTGCACGGCGTACACGCGGCCGCGCCGCGGCCGCATGTGCCAGAACCACGCATCCTGTCGAGCACCGTCGCGGTGCTCGACTATTGCGCGGGTGCCGTGAGGGCCGACGTAGGTCACGTCGAGCACCCGCACCAGCCAGACGTTCGAGTCGAGCGCGTCGGCCGCGGCCGACAGGTAGACGTCGCGCAGGTGCGCCTTCCGGGCGCGTGGGGCGAGCCAACCCCATCGCGCCGGCCCGAGGGTCCACCAGCGCATCCCCCAGAGTGTCACCCACGCCATGAACGCGAGTCCGCCGATGACGGCGATGAGGATCGGGAGCCACCCGATTCGATGCGTGAAGTGATCGACGGCCGCGGCGATGACGAACGCCGGGATCGAGTAGCGGAGGACCCTGCTGCTGGTCCGGTGTGTCCGGTACAGCGCGTCGTTGTCGGTGAGGTAGCTCCGGAGCCACGCTGGGGCGTTCATGACGGGAGGACGGCGAATCGTGCGTCGCTGGCGATGAGGGTCTGCACGAGGACGTCGAGCGCGGCCGGGTACCACCCGTCCAGCTCGACGTCGAGGTCCTCGACGGCCTGGTGCAGCGCGTCCACCAGGCCGTCGTCCAGCGTGATCGTGACGGCCATCCGAGGGCTCCTAGAGGCCCTTGGCGACCGCCGCGGCCGCGGCGAGCCATGCGCGCTGCGTCGCGGGTCGGAGCTGCCCGTATCGGAGAATCCCGTCCACGAGAGCGGGGTCGAACGGGATCGTGGCGACCTCGCGTGCGAGGTTGCCGTAGTTGCCGGCCACCCGATCAAGGGTGTGCTTGTCCGCGTTGGGGTTCGCCTGCGAGACGATCACGACGGCGTTGCTAGCGAGCTGACCGTACTTCCCGCCACGGTCGCTGAGCGCTTCCAGCAGCAGCGCGCCAGCTTCGGCGTGGTCGTCCTTCGTCGTCGTCGCGACGACGAGCTGGTCCGTCTGCTCGACGGCGCGGAGCCACATCGGGTCAGACTCGTCGTTTCCGGAGTCGATGAACACGAGGCGGTAGTACTTCGCCGCCACGCGGTGAATGGCGTCCACGGTGTCCTCATCGAACCGCTGGCTGGAGGCCAGCAGGTCGGGCTTACTGCGGAGCACGTCGTACCGGTCGCGGGTCTGATGGTGCACGAAGTGCGCCAGGTCCGCGGACTGCGCGCCGGTCCCCACGAGCCGATCGACCTCGGGGAGCAGGTCGAGGATCGTCGCGTCGTGCGGCCCCTGCTCGGTGCGCCAGCCGAGCGTGCCGCGGGTCTGGTTGTTGTCCCATGCGAGGACGCCGGCACCGCCGTAGCGCGCGAACACGGCCGACAGCATGATGTCGGTCATCGTCTTGCCGACACCGCCCTTGCCGTTCACGACGGTGATGGTGCGGGGCCCGGGCCAGTGCTGGCTCACGAGCCGCGCCCACTCGCGTTCCTTGCGCTCAGCCTCGGAGGGTGAGATGCGGATACCGATGCGAGCGAGGACGCCGCGGAGTCCCCGCGTAGCCGGTTCCTCGGTCTGCTCCGGCGTGAGGAACGACTGCCGGGCCTGACGACGTGTCTGCGGGGCCTCTGCCTCGAGCGGAGCCGGTGCCGGTGCCGGTGCAACTGTCGCGGATGGAACCGCGGGAGCCTCAGGGGCCGGCTCAGGGGCGACCGGAGGCGAGTCCACCGGGGCGACCGCGGCCGAGGACGTCGCAACCGGCGACGTCGGCGCGGGAGCGGTGACCGGAGTGCTGACGGCCGCGACGTGTGCCGGCGCGGTCGGGGCGGCCGGCGCCGGGTCCGGCTCATCCTCAACGGGCGTCACCGTGCCGGCGACGTCGATGCGGAGCCGGTACGAGCCCGTGGGGTCGTTCGCGGTGATGACGACCGGCTGTCCGGCCGGCTTCACGACGTCCGCGACGATCTTCTCCAGGGCAGCTCCGATGGTGGTCGGCATGTCCTTCTCGCGGAGCTGCTGCTCGCGGCCATCGATGACCAGCGTCCCGGTGCCGTCCACGGCTGCGGTCACGATCACGTCAGGTGTGGTGCTCATGGTGGTTTCCCCTCCGTCGTCTACTTGGTCACGTTCAACGGCTCGTTGCCGGGACCGAGTTGGTAGTGCAGGTGGTTGCAGGTGTCGGACAGCTCGTGCATGACCTTCAAGGGCGGCGTCGCGCCGCACCCGATCTGGCCGATGGCGGCACCCTTGTTGCTGATCTGGTCGAGCTTCGGAATGAGCTTCACCGCGCCGGCATCGCGGCCCGTGGTGGCGATGCCGTCGAACGAGTAGAAGTCCACGGCCTTCCCCTGCCAGTGGAGCGAGTAGACGCCTGCACCGGGGGTGGACCCGGTGCAGCGGCGGTTGAGGTCGCTGATGCCGATCTTCGGGAACGTCTGGGTCGCGACGACGATCACCTGGAGAATCCGGGTGTCGATCGCGCACGAGCCGACGAACTTGTCGTTGTCCCAGTTGTTCGGGTCCGCGATCGCGGACACCTGGTCGCGGTAGGCCGGGGTGAGCCATTGGATCTTCCCTTGGCTTGTCGCGGTCATGATCTGCGCCGCCAGCTCTTGGCCGTTGCCGTTGACGTTGATCGAGCCGCCCCCGGTCTGGCACCCGCCGCCCGAGCCTCCGGTGAGGCCGGCGACGACCTGCTGCGCCGTGGTCCAGAACTTCGTGTAGTAGCTCGGGTCGGCGTTGCCCTGCACAGCGTGCGCGGCTTCGGTGGGCTGCATCTGCTGCCAACCGGGAACCTTCAACAGCGCCTTGTAGAAGTTCGTGGAGCTGATCGTGGCGTCCATGCGGTCCGAGTAGGACCCCCAGACGCCGTTGTCCCGCTGCTGGAACAGGCCGCGCGAGTCCGGACCTGCCGCGTCGCCCTTGTCGAGGATGCGGAGCCCGGATTCGCCCATCGCCGTCATCACGGCGATGTTCACTCCGTAGGACGGAACTCCGAGGCTGTTCCCGGCGTCGATGATTGCTGAGGCGTTGGTGAGCTGTTCGCCGGTGTAGCCGGCGATCGCCGTGGTGCTGCCGACCGTGGTCGCACCGTCCGCTGTGCACGGCTGCGTCCCGGTGTCCTCGGACTGCGAGGTCGTGGCCACGATCATCACGGGCGCGAAGATCAGCATCGACAGCACCGCGAGGATCGCGATCGGCACTGCGAGCTTGATTCCGAGCCCGATGCGAGAACCCGCGGCGACCGCGGATTCCAGCGACGACGGTGACCGGTCAGACATGGGCCTACGCCTCCCCGTAGAACAGCGTCTCGACCTTCGACACCACCGGCCGTTCCCCGGTGGTGTCGATCGTCATCCGGAACGACGCAACCAGGTTGGTGTCGCGGCCCGGATCGAGCAGAACGTCCACGGTGCCCTCCCACTGAGGGCTCACCGTGGAGACGTCACGCCACGTCCACTCGCGCACGTTCACGCTGTCGCCGGAGAGGTACTTCCCGTCGAAGAACGTGCGCCGCTCGGAGGTGAGGTCGCTGCGAGCTGCCGGTGCGGTGCTGTCCTGCCACCCCTTGTTGGTGAAGTACGCGACCACCCAGTCCGAGCCGAGCGTCTGCGGGTCGGTCACGGCCTGCTCGGTCGGCGTCGCTGACGGTGACACCGACGACGAATCGTCGTCGGTGTCCGTTGTGCCGGCGTCACTGTCCTGGTGCAGCACCTTCACCGGTCCGGCGTCGCGGCCGTCGTCTCCGGTGGCCTGAGCGATCAGGCCAACGGTCGCGATGCCGCCGAACACGACGACCGCACCGACGATCAGCACCACCGGGTTGCGGGGGGCGAAGAACGCCGAGCGCGCGCGGTCGCGCTGGTCCTGCTTGGCGTCGATGAGCGCCTGGCGGCGTGCCGCGCGAGCTGCGCGCCGGCCCTGCTTTCGTTGTTCCCGCTTTGACAGCTCGGGCTCGGGAACGTCCTCATCGAGGAAGTCGTGCGGAGCCATCTACCGCTCCCCTCGGTCGATGCGAGGCCGCGGCCGCGCTGCCGGCGTCGGGGCCGGCGGCTGCGTGCGAGCGGCCTGCGGCCGCGGAGTCGCCGGCTGCGTGCGAACCGCCTGCGGCCGCGGGGTCGGCTGCGACGACGAACGGGTCTGGGACGAGGGAGCCGCGCGGAACTGGGGCGAGGTCCGCGACGCGTGCGGCGGTCGCCCGGTCCGAGACTGGTAGCCCTTGCGGCCCAACTCCCGTGCGCTCTTGCCACGGTCGGCCTTCGTGTACGCCGGCCCCTGACGGGTGGTGCGGCGCACGCTGCGCCCGTCACGGGACGCCGAGAACTTCACCGGCTGTCGGGTCGCTGGCAGCGGCGGCACAACACCATCTCCACTCGTCTGGTTCCCGCCGCCTGCCGGCGCGGGCTCCGGACGACGAGCGATGCGGCGCATGCCCTTTCGCATGTAGGAGCCGGCGCTGGTTGCTGCGCGGGCGGTGCGATCGACACCGCCGACTGCGCCGCGGCCGGCCCGCACGAAGCCGCTGGTAGCGCCGCGAGCTCCACGGCTTGCGCCACGAGCTCCGCTCGACAGCCCCCGGGTCGCCATGCGGGTGATCGCCGCTCCAGCGAGGAACGATCGGCCGATGCCGGAGCCCTGCGTACCGACGATCTGCAACAGGTACTTGCGGAGCGAGAACGCGGTGATGACCACCATGATGATGAGCCCCAGCGACACGAACCATCCGGCCGAAGCGGCGGCGATGAACACAGCCGCGACGAGCACGGTGGTCGCTGAAAACGTCAGCAACGCCATGAAGGTGATCATGATCGCGCCGACGAGCGTTTCCGCCCACGCGACGCCCCAGCGCCTCGGAAGGCCGGGAATCACCCACAGCGCGGCAAAGAACACGCCCGCCAGCAGCAGCATCGCCGTGAGGACGACGCCCGCGAGAGCGGAGAACCCGATCACGAGCATGAGCACGCAGAACACGAGCGCGGACGCGAGCGACAGCAGCACGATCCCGAGGCGCGGACCCCAGTTCTCGCCCTTCACCCACTGACCCGTCTCCGTCTCCTTGCCTTTGTCCTTATCGATCGAGTTTCCTTCGGACGGGTAGACGGTGTTCTTGATGACCTCGGAGCGGGCGTCGTTGGTCGCGTCGGCTTTCAGCATCGCCTTGCCGTACTTCTGGCACGCCTCGATCGACCCGAACTGCGCCAGACACCAAGGGGTTGCGGCGAAGTCGCGCCAGATCGCGTCCCCGGTCTTTCGGAGCGCGGCGTCCTTCGACGTGTTGACGCTGTAATCCACCTCGTTCCACTTCAACGGGTACTGCCCGTTACCGCTGATCGCGTCACCCGTGACGGACAGGATCATGTCCGAACCGGTGGTTCGCACCTTGTCGATCCCGGTCGTGAACACGGCCGTGTTGGTCGTCAGACCGACCGCGAGCACGCCCGCGGCAACCATCCACGCGAGCTGCCCGAACCACGAGCCACGCGCCTGCTTACCCTGCGCGTACGCGACGACGGCCCCGAGCGCGAGAGCGGTCGGGAACACCCACTCCAGCAAGGTTCCTGACGCCCCGGATATGAGCGAGTCCGTCGCATCGGTGAGCCCTGGAACACTCGTACTGCCGAACAGCCACCAGGTGAGCCCGATCGTCATGTAGACCACGAGCAGCAGCAGCAGCATCAGCAGGTTCGACACGTCGTCCATGAGCCGAGGGCCGGCATCCGCGAACGTGCGCTCCATGTCGTAGGCGAGCACCCAGTGACCGAACGAGTAGGACTCAAACAGCGTCTTGTTGCCCCCCTCGGACATGTCCCGGATCGGGATCAGCTCGCCAGCCTGGAGCGTCTTGGTCTGCTTGCACGAGTGGTCCTCTAGGCACGAGAGCGGCTGTGGGTCAGCAGCCTGAGCCATGTCCGCGGCCAACGCCCCACCGGAGCCGAGCATCCAGACGACCAGAAACGTGATGAAGAACCACTTCACCTGGCGGCGAGTGGGCAGGTATCGGCGGACGCCCGTCCGCGGCGTGGCCGGGACGGTCGCGGTCAGTCGCTGAGGCCGGAGCATGACGCCTGGTCCTCGTCGGTGTCCACGACCGCCAGGCACGCCGCCTTGTGCGGTGTGCGCTCGGGATCGTCGGACTTGGAAACGGAATCGGAGTTGTAGAGCTTCCAGCCGTCACCATCGGGCTTGTAAGCGAACGCTTCCCACCCGGTGTCACCGTCGAGCGTGTTCTTCACGAGAACGACGTACCCGGTGTCCTGCCACTCCCAGACGCCGGCCACCTTCTCTTGCTGGCCCTTGATCGAGCTGTTGTCTTTCAGCGCGAGCTTCGACACGGCGTCCTTGTCCTGGTTCCCGGCACACCCGGTAAGCAGGACTGCGACCGCGAGCGTCACTGCTGCGGCACTGATAATGCGTCGGTTCATGATGCAATCGCCTCTCGTTCCTCGTCCTCGGCTTCGATTTCGTCGCCGCGGCTGGGGTTGGTGTTGAGCTGCTTCCGGATCCGCTCGTTCGGCAGCTCAATCTGCACGCGGGTAGCACCGGTTCCGGAGTCCGCAACCCACACGAGGGCGTCGCCCTTGATGTCGCCGCGGCCTCGGTCGGGGACGCTGAGACTGCCGATCAGACGGCGGTTGTCGGCGTAGCTGCCTTCGTCCTCGGGAAGGTGCAGCATCGCCGCGAGGGCGTCTTGCTGCGCGACGGACTGGAGCTGGAAGCCGTAGACGGCCACGAGCTGTTCCACGAGCCCTTCGACGCCCGCGACACCTTCGGCGTCCTGCGAGTCGAGCACCAGGTGCGTGCCGTTGGCGCGACCTGTTCGCGCGGTCTGGTCGAGGAAGGTCTGGCCGTCGCTCATCCGGAGGATGCGGTGAACCTCCGGCATCGCGACGAGCTTTGGCATGGAGAGCATCTGCTGGCTGGACGTGATGTGCATCGAGTGCGTGAGCACGGCACGCTGCACGGCCACGGAGAGCTTCTGCTTCTGGTCCCACTCCGACACCGGCTGGTCCGCGGGCGGGTCCTGGATGCCCGGTGGGAGCTGGATGTTCCACAGTCCCGGCTTGTTCTGGAGCACTTGAACGCCCTCCAGTGGCCCCATGACGAGCTTTCCGAGCGGCGTCTGCGAGAGCGCCTGGAGCGCGAGCCCGAGCTGCCGTGTGGCGTCGTCGTCGGATGCAGCGAGCACCGCGATGACCGCGTTCGCGGACGGTCGCCGCGTGCCGCTTGCGACCTGGAGTGCCGCCTGCAACGCAACCTGCTCCGCGACGGCGCGGAGGCCGACCGGAGCCAGAAGCGCGAGCTGGTTCGCGACTTCGCCGGGGGCATCATCGAGCGGGAGCGCCTGGAACAGGTCGAGGGCTCCGGACTGCTTGTTGCCGTCGAGCTGCAAGAGCGTTGCCGGCAGGCCGTACTCCTGTGCGACGGTGACGCAACCGCCGAGGTCGCCCTTCACGTCGATGAGATTCACCCACGCACCGGAGAACGCGGCATCGAGCGCCAGCAGCTCCATCAGCGTGGACTTCCCCTTGCCGGAACGGCCGAAGATACCGACCGTCGTGGACTGGCCCTCGCGAGCAAACCGGATGATGTTCATGCGGTGCACGCCGGGAGTGCTCCCCGCGATCTGTCCGATAGCCGGCCCTGGGTCCGGCAACGCCGACCCGCCCCAGAACAGCGATCCGAAGAACGCCGGCCCGTCCTGAACGTGGCCGAGGTCATCGACCCGCACCCGGTCCCCTGGCAGCGTCTCCAACCAGAGTTCGCGCTGCTCATCAGCGCCGCGGGAGACGTCGATTCCCGAGTCCGCGTAGAACCCGATGACGGCCTCCACGGAGGCGTTCAGGTCGTCGTACGTCTCGGCCGAGACGACCATGCGCGGGTGGGAACGAACGATGTACACACCGTCGTTCTTCATCTCCGTGAGCAGTCCCCCGGCGATCGCCTCGGAGTCCTCAATGTCCTGGCCGGGGTCACCGGCCGAGCCCTTGCCGGCCGACCGACGCTGCTCCTTCGCGAGGTCCGCGGCGCGCCCCACGAGGCGGCGTGCGTCACGGCCGGTCAGAACCTCGAACCGGACGGACGCTTCCACGATCACGGGCAGCTCGTCGCCGTTGTCGGCAATCCGGGTGACTTCGCTGAGCATGCGGAGCCACTGCGACCGCTCCGATGCCACGTCCACTTCCTCGGGGAAGTCGGTCAGCGGCAGCACCGCCGTGTAGGCGGCGATATCGCCGCTGGTGTCGTAGATGCGCAGGTGGTCGGTCTGCGGCATGACCCGCCCTCGAGTGAGGACGGCCAGGGATGCACCCTCGATGGTGCCCTGCTTCGGGATCGCCCCGGTACGGCGGTGCTGCTCGCGTGCGAGCAGCCAGCTCAGCGACTCCGCGGTGGCAAGCTCGGCTTGGAGCTTCGTGGACCGGAGCTGTCGGCCGAGGCCGATCGCCTTGCTCACGTACCGCTGGAGGTCCCGGTCGGAGACGCCACGGGCGCTCACCCCGAACGATGCGCCGGCACCGCGGCGAGCCCTGCTCGTGTCGTGCGCGGCGCGCGTCTCAATGACGACGCCGAGGAACACGTGCCGCTGGGGCAGCTCGAACCGGTCGATCGCCTCGGCGCGAGCGTCCACCCAACGCTTCCACTCCCCTGCGCTGTACTGCCCCTCGACGGACTCGGCGTACTGCTCGCCCGTGAGCGTGGACCACACCACCTTCATGTGGCAGCGCCGGCCCTGGAGCACCTTCGCGGCGACAGAGACGACGGAGCGGATTTCCTCGTCAGTGTCCGCGGCGCTGAACAGGTCAGTGTTCGCGGTCGGGATCGCGAACCACGCGATCGCCTCCGTCGCGGTCACCATCAGTCCGTCCGTGATCGCCTCGTACGTCGGTGCCGGCGCTCGGCGTCCCGTCTGGGACCCGAGGAGCGTCAGCATGTAGTCAGTGGCCCGTGCCATGCCGCTTCCCCTTCTTCGTGATCAGCTCGTGAAGTGCGTCGTTCCCGATGAGCCGCGTTGCGTGCGTGTTCTCGGGGATGACGGGCTGGACGGCTTCGTGCAGGTCCACCTCTCGGGTGGCGGTGTTGTAGTTGCGACGCCCTGCGGAGCGCTCGTTGAGGTAGGCAGCGATCCCTGGGCGGAACCGCGACCACAGTCCGATCCGCTCGTGACGGGTCGCCGGTCGCGCTCCTAGGGCGATGACCGGCTGGTGCCCCACGAACAGGTAGCGGAGCTTCAACGCGAACACGGTCAGCGCCATGCGGCGCGGTTGCTGCTCGGACGGACGGAACCCGAGGATCACCACGAGCAGACCGGGAAACAGCATCGCGGGGATGGCTGTCTCCGGGTGCGCGTCGAGAAAGCCGGTCAGCTTCACGATGGGGAACGTGACCAGCAGCGTCGCCGCGAACACGAGCACCCCGAGCCCGACGTCCTTGCGCTTGAAGCCGTCGCCAAGATCGACACCGAACAGCTCGTGCTGCCGCGCTTCGATGCTCAGCGTCTTCGTGATCGTCCGTCCGAGCATCAGTACTGCCCGAACCAGTTGCCGATCGTGGCGTTCCAGATGCCCTTCAAGATGCCCACGGTCTGATCGGTGAAGTAGATGAACCCGACGATGACGACGGCGACCACAAGCTCGCCGACCATCTCGCCGAAGTCCTTCCGCAGGTAGGCCACGAACATGCGGATCGCGAGAACCAGCAGGAAGATGTTGCCGAGGATTTTCAGGATCAGTTCTTCGAAGGACATGACGGGTCCCCTTTCGTTAGTTGGTCGCGCCGCTGATCGACGCGACCTGCCACCTGGTGGTGTCGTCCGACCGGACCTGTGTCAGCGTCAGTCGGTAGTTCTGGTCGACCGTGGAGCCGCCTGCGGTGCTCCATCGGACGGTGACGCGGGCCTCTCGGTCGTCGCCTGAGCCCTTGTAAACGACCCACGAGCGGATCTCATCGAGCTTGTAGACGCCGCCGAGGCCGGCGATCTTCGCGGACGGTGCAGCAACCGCCGACACGTCCGCATCGGACCCGTACGCGGCAAAGAAGCTCTTGGCGTAGCTCTCGGTCGAGTCGGTCAGGTCTGTGTCCTCAGCGCCCGCGTGCCGCGTCGAGTTCGATCCTTTGGGCTCGGGGACAGCGACGGTCGCCGGCTCCCCCGTCACGATGACGCGGCCACCCCGAACAGCTACAGGGACGTCGAGGCCGATCCACTGAGGCTTGCCGGCCTTGTCGTTCTTCCCGTAGGGCGTGATCTTCGCCGCGACGGTCACCGTCGCGACGGTGCTCGACGTCACTGCGACGCCCATTGCGGTCACGCCCGTAACGGTCTGCTTCCCGGTGCCGTCCCAGCCGAATCGGTCCTCGTTGCTGAGCCCCGGAACATCCAGTGCCAGGGCGGCCGTTCGCACCGCGGGGTCCGCCTGGTCCCACGACAGGTACGAGGCCGCGAATCGTTCCGCGACTCCTGTCGCTCCAGCTTCCGGGAACGGCGTAGCCGCCGCAGTCGGCGCTGCGGCCGGCGCGGCCCGGTGTGAGCCGAACAGGTTCCCGATCCCAGCGATGAAGATCACCGCCGCAGCGACGAGGACCACGCCGCGGAACGCTTTGATCCACCCGGATGCCTTCGGCGCTGCGACCGGCTGCCACGGCACCTTCGCCTGCGGCTGTTGCTCCGCGCCGACCGGCTCACTCCGCGTCCACAGTGCCGCTCCCCCAGTGGGTGCGGGTGCCTCGTTGGCGCTTGTGCTCTGAGCCCGTTCCTGCTCCCGCTGTCGCTGGAGCTGGTCGATGCCGAGCACCCGGAACACGGTGCGCTTGAAACCGCCAGCCATGCCTACCTCCACTTCGGGGGGTAGACCCTTCGTCCTCCCCCGCTAGAACGCTAATCGAAGCCACCGATGGTCGAACAACCCGTGAGGCTTGCTGCCACCGATCGGCTCCGGTATAACGTAGCGTAACTACTACGATACAACGTAGCAGAATTGCTACAGCACGGGAAGGTCAATACGCTATGCCGGTGGCACCGCGACCCCGAAAGATGCCCGACGATGAGGCGCTGAACAGACTCCGGCGCGCCGCTCGGTCGCGGGATCGCGCCGACGCCGAGCTGCGAGCAGCCGTGATCGCGGCATCTGAGGACGGTGGGTCCATCCGCGTCATTGCCGAGGCCGGCGAGCTGAGCACTGCCACGGTGCGGGCCTGGATCGATGAGCACCGGAAGAACCTCCACGACTGACAGACGAACAGTCCACCCACTCATGACGAAGGGCCGGCCCCCAATGGGGCCGGCCCTTTCGGCTGCCGCGGTCCGCTCCGCTCCCCTTGCCATCGAGGGGTACCAGGTCAATCGGTCGATCAGCTTGCGTGATGTAAATGAGTGTTTGAAGAAATGAGGTTAGGAGTGTCAGCCGATCTTGCTGTCGATGTAGGCAGTCAGGTCATCCTTGATGCTCGTGTCGTTCTGGGCGCACCACGCCTTGTACGCTGCTCGCTTCGCGCGGTCGATCTCGAAGTTGATCCGGCTGGTGGGCACGCTCTCCGCCTTTGAGGGGATCGGCGCCGTGGGCACTGTCGGTTCGACATCCTCCACAGCGGGCCCCGCTGCCGGGGCGACGACCACCGGCTTCACGGCTGCCGCTCGATCCTTCATGCTGACTCGTGCCATTACTTGCTCCCTCCGTTGGCCCAGAGCGTGTTCAGCTCCAGAGCCAGGCTCTTGAAATCGTCCAGCGCGTTCGTGGCACCGCGGCTGGCCGGATAGTTCGTCACCACGTCCCCGTCGATCGGTGCATCGGCGTGGGCGGTGTACTCGCGGATGACGCTCTGAAAGCGGGGCAGTTCCATCTCGTCCAGCGTCCCGGCCATCTCGTCGCGCCGCTTCTGACCGGGCTCGTCCCGGTGCACTCGAGACAGGAGCACCCGGTACGGCAGCTCGCGCGGTTGCACGAGGGTGGTCAGCGTCGTTACCAGCGGACGAACGCTGTTGAACTTCGGCTCGATCGGCAAGATGACGAAATCGCTGGCGTCCAGTAACGCGTTCAGCCGCGGCAGTTCGCTCTCCGCGAGGCTCCCGGGAGTATCCACGAGGATCAGGTCGTACTCATCGAACTCACGGAGCTGCGCGAGCACGGCGGGGTCGTCCACGGCGTCGAAGTCGTACGGCAGTGGCTTGCCGGCCGCATCCGCGGCCTCAGCCCAGCTCGTCGCTGTCTGCTGCGCGTGGTCGGCATCAGCCACGAGCACACGCGAGTGCTCAGCGGCGACCGCAGCCAGGTTCATAACGACGTTGGACTTCCCAACGCCGCCCTTCTGGTTCAGGACGGTGACGATACGCATGGGGTTATCCTAACTTCTTTTCCTCAAATGAGTATGTACGTGTTTGAGGGTTTGAGTAGTAGTCAGTGGTGGAGCCGGCCAGTGCGGACGGTCATGGCCTTGTGCCTTCACGGGTGCGGTCGGGCGGAAACTGTTCTTCCTCGTCGGGCCAGTAGTCCCACTGCAACGGGCGGGTGCGTGCGCCCTGGTACGGCCCCTTGTTGGCGTGGATGGCGCAGTCGTGGTTGTCGTGGTCGTACGCGGCCCGGTAGTACCGGTCGGCGTCGTGGTCGGCGGCGTTGTAGGCGTTCCACGCGGCATCCACCTCGGACTGTCGGGACTCCCAACCCCACCGCTGCCCCTGCCGGAAGATGGCCCACTCTCGCTCGGTGAACTCCCCCATCGGAATCTCGCGGCTCGACTGCGCCGGTGCCGCCAGTTCGGCGTAGTCCGCTGGTCCAGCGAACGCGTCGCCGGGCTCGGTCGAGTCCCACGTGTTCACGGTTACGCCTCGACCGTCTCGTCCTCGGACGCGCCACCGGATGCCACGCGGTCGATGTTGTCGGGCCGGAACCCTCCCCAGTGGTCGTGTTCGGACACGACAACCACCGGAGCGGTGAGGTACCCCAGCTCTTTGACGTACGCCAGCGCGGCGTCACTCTCGGTGACGTCGATGACCTCGTAATGCATCTCCTTGCTGTCCAGGGCGCGATAGGTCATGCGGCACTGCATGCAGTCTGGCTTGCTATAGACGGTTATCATCGCTTCAATCCTTCAAATACTCATTTTGGCTGAAGGGGGTTGCTCGGACCAATCGGCCCGGGCAACTCACTTGACGCGTGTCGTTTCCTTCTCGATTTGGAACACGCGCTGCTTACTGATCCCCAGCACTCGGCCGGTGTCGTCAGCGGTGAGCCCTTTGCTGCGGAGCCTGACCACCACGGCGCGCTTAACCTCGTTCGCGTGCGCCTGAGCCGCTGCTAACTCAGCCTCTGCCTTCTGCCACTCAGTGCGGGCATCCTCGGTCGCTTTGACCGTCACCGAGACGTCCACCGAGTCGATATCGACGTGCTCCCATGCGCTGATGATGCCCCGTGCTTCGTCGGAGACCTCAGCGAGATTGCGAGCCTGGCCTGCGGTGTCGAGCTCGGGGATCTCAAACACCCACCAGCGCCCCTCCCGCTCGACAGTGACGTCATACGTGCGCTTGTTGTGGATGGAGGGTGCTCCACCGTTCTTGTGGACGATGGACCGACCCGTGCCGTCCTTACTGACGATGGACCGACCCGTGCCCTGCTTGCTGACGACGAACTCGCCACCAGCGCCGCTATTGCGGACAATCTGCCGAGCACGGCCGATCGCTCCAGCCTGAGTATCAACGTGCCGGCTTCCGCCGCCTCGCACCTCCCAACCGCCAATCAGGTTGGGCACCACGATCTTGTACTTCTTGCTCATCACTTCCATCCCTTCGGGACGTTCGCGCCCGGCTTCTTACTGAACTTCTGGAGGACACCCGCGGACACTTCCTTGTGCCCGAATGGGAACGAGAACTTCACCGACTCGTCAGGCGTGCCCCAGATTTCGTGACTGCCCGGGGCGTCGTCTAGGAAGATCCAACCGATGGTCCCGAGGTGCTTCTTCACGTCTCGCGACTTCTGCGGCTTCATGAGTCTAGTCTAGCGAGACTTGCCCTGCAAGGCAAGCGCGACTTGCCTTTTTGATGACTTCAATTGTTCATATACTCATGTGAGTTTCGAGGCGTCGTGGAGATGGCCGGGTCCGGCTTCGGGGCTGCGCCGCGTCCGCTTCGCTACGACGACGCTTGAGGGGGCCGTAGTCGTTACGTCGGCGTGGTGCGTCGGCGGTTGGCCTGGCGGACGGCACACCTGTTGGCAAAGTGGTCGGTGACGGCAGCTGGGACCAGGGCATGGCGTTTACGAAGGTGACTTGGGGGAGTGGCGGACAGCGGGAGGGCTGGGAATCCCCGGGAGCAGTAGAGCCGTGTTCTCGGTCACGGACGGCCGTCGACGGCACTGTGCTGCGCTCCCCGCACCTGTATCGTCCAGGCCCATGCCGCGAAGCGGCGCTCCACGCTACGCTCCGCATCGTGACCGTCGACCTTGGGGACCTGCTGCTACGTGCAGTCGTGGGAACGGCCGGGCTCGGGGCAGTCGTTGCGATCGTGCGCGCCGTCTACATCGTCCTCAGCGAGCGCGGGCCACGTCGCCGTGTGGAAGCCATCAAGTTCGCCCAGGAGACGTTGGCAACGCTCCCACCCGACGCGGAATTGCGGAAGTTCGTTGAGGTCCAGCGCGACCGGGAGCTTGCCGCATTGGGGAGCGCAATGGCTCGTGCTCAGAAGCGGTCCAAGCTCTGGCGGAGTATCGCGGACAACCGACGCCGTCTGATCGCCGCCGCGGTGGCGTCCTCGGCGGCGATCTTGGCGGGCGTGTCTGTCGCTTCCTGGGCACCGCCCTTGCTGGCAGTGGCGGATAGCGGGTTTTACGAGGGCCTGACCGCTTTCATCTCCGTAGCCGGATCGGCACTGGGTGTCGCTGTGTCGCTGCTCGCGTCGCGCCGTGCTCGAAGGAATCGCACGAGCGTGACCTTCGAGGGCTGGGGCCTTGACCCAACAGCAGTTGAGATGGCCATCCGTCTACTTGCGGAGGACGGCACGAAACACGAGAAGGAAGACGACAGCCAAGGCGAGCCCGGCAAGTGACAGCCCCGGCGAGCTGGGGGGGAAGCTCACCGGGGCCTGCTGCCACTCGTTTCAGTCCGCGTCGTCCTCCGTGAACTTGGGCGGCGTCGTCTTGGGCGCGAACATCTGGGGACGCCTCGGCGTCGCGCGCTGTCCGTCCGCCTCCGACGTCGGGGGAGTGGCCGGTACGTCGGGTGCGGAACGCACCCAGAACGCAGCTGGGGCGGCGTCTGCCGGCTCTTGGGCAGCTTCGCTGCCCCCGGCGCCCTCCGAGTAGTCGGACGGTTCAACTGGCGATGTCGGCGTGACAGGCCCCGGTGCCGGGGCCACTACTCGAGGCGGTGGCGACTCGGCCGCGGTCGCGTTCTGCGGTGCCGCCTCGGGCGGCAGTGCACGGAACGCGGCGATCGCACCGTTCCGGATCATCCAGAACGCTCCGTCCACCGCCTCTCGTACGACCTGTGGGTGCAGCAGGTACGTGTGCTGCGCCCGACCGGAGTTGAGCTGATCGCCGCTGGCCGCTCCGGATGCCTCCATCCGCATTGCGGTGCCGGCGTACTGCACGGCAGCGTCGGGGGCCGGCGTCCGGCCCACGACGATGCCGGCACCGGACTGCATCAGCCGCTCTTGACTGTTCTCGTCGTCGGAGACGCCGGCGACGGACTGTGACGCGAGGATCGAACCCACGCCGAGCGACCGGCCCGTCTCTTGCAGCGACGCCATCAGCGTCGCGGGGTCGGTGTCGTCGCCCGCGAGCTGCGCGAACTCATCAACGACGACCACGAGTGGCGACATGTCGCCACTCTCCGCGCGCTTGACCATGTGCTGGCGATAGGCCAGCAACAGCAGGTCCGCGAGTCGCTTCTGCGAGTCGTCGGAGGTGTTCACGGTGACGGTCGTGAGGTCGGCCGGCAGGTCATCGAACGACCACCCGTCCGTGTCGATCAGGTCGCGCATGTCCTCGTACTGCGTCTCAATGTCGTACAGCGCGGCGACCCCGAGCGGGGGAGCGTTCTTGGTGGGACCGCCCTCCGAGCGGAGGTAGTCGAGGTCGATCCGATCCGAGACGTACTCGGCCGGCTGCATCACACGCTGTCGGAGGTCATCGAGCGAGCGGACCGTGCCGTCTTTCTGGATCTTCTGCATGACCGTGCGGGCACGCTTCCGGTAGAACGAGCCGTCGCCGTCCCCGGAGGGGAACAGGCGTGTGATCCGGTCGGTGATTTCCTTCGCGTTCCCCTGGAACAGGTTCCACGTCGCGGGAGCCGCCACGGTGCTACCGGTCGCGGACGCGGCCGCGCGCAGCTCGGCTGCGTCCTTCGGGTTGCCCTTCCCATCGATGAACACCACGCGCATGCCTTGACGGAGCATCGCCAACATCATTTGGAACAGCAGCACGGTCTTGCCCTGCCCGGACTCCGCGATGACGATCAGCCGAATGTCGCCGGCCTTCGTCGGGACGACGAGCCACCGGTTCGACGGGTCCGTCCAGGTCCGCACCTTCGACTGATCGCGGAAGCGATCGCGGAAGGTGCGGATCGTGGGCCGCGCGATGTTGCCCACCGCGTACCCATGTCGCAGCTTGTGCGGCCCAGTGATCGCGTCCGCCTTCGTGCGCTCGGGTAGGCGTTCCTCCATGTTGAGCACGACGCCGATCCGTGACGCGGCCGACAGGTCCGCGGCGCGGATGCGGGCGCGCTCGATTTCTTCCTGCATGGACACATCGTCAACCTGACGACGAGCAACCGCACGAGCCAACCGACGGCGCTTCCACGCCCAGCCGGCAGGCACCGCCAGCACCCCTGCTGCGAGGTTCAGCAGCCAATACGGGAGCACCGCCAGCAGCATCGCCGGCACCCACTCCGAGACGTCCCGCGAGAAGAATCCGGCGTCGATCGCGGCCGGCACCGCCGCCGCAATTTTGTACCCCTCCCAGACCAACAACGCGACCGCCGCGAGCGCACCCACGATCACCGCGTAGACCCACCAGCGGGGCACCAGCCAGTACCGCGCCTTCGTCGGCGCAGTCGGCGGCGTGAGCCGCCACACCAGCGCCGGCACGATCAGGATCGCCGCCATGAGGCCGACCACCACGAGCACCGTCCGCGCGATCACGTGTGGCGGCGTGGGCTCCTGGTGAGGACCGTCGTTGGGGCGGGCGGGACCCCGCTCGCCCAGCCATCGCTTCTCGCTCATCGCGTCCACATCCCAACGCCCTCGCTCGGGCTCTCAATCGTCTGTGCAGTGGGTGCCGTGGCGTCGAACAGGCCAGGCGGGTACTCCGGTCCGACCCATCCTCCGGACCGATCGAAGACGTCAGCGACGTACACGCGCGACGCAATGTCTTGGCCCGGACCACGGTCCAAACCAATGCGAACCGCGCGAGCAGCGTCGGCCGTGCAGAGGTATGCGACTCGCATTTCCGGATCAGCGTCGAGACGTTCTCGGAACGATCGGAGAATGTCACGGTAGCGGTTGTTCCGTTTCGCCGTCAGCTCAACCTCTACCAAATCGAAAACCCCCGGGCGTGCGGCTGCCCCGTCTGCTTGGTGGTCAAATTCACGGCGAGCCGTATCACGGCTCCAGCCCCATCCCGCATTCAAGTACCGAGCGGACACAACCGACACCAGGACTTCGTGTCGCGTCGTTTGCCGGAGCAAATCCGGACGCCGCATCCCGGTCGCCTTCGGCGTCGCCCAGACCATCGTCCCGCGGGCCTGCGGGATGCGCGCCCGGTCCACCAGACCGACCTCCGACATGCGAGCCACCCACAGGAACGCGTTGCGAGCTGA